>JADFYB010000191.1 GCA_015233245.1 Nitrospirota bacterium
AGCAACCGGACGCACCATCTACATTTTGGATGAACCGACAACGGGACTGCATTTTGTTGACGTTGACAGACTGCTGAAAATTCTTCACAGGCTAACAGATTTAGGTAACACAGTGGTAGTCATAGAGCATAATATTGATGTTATAAGGGCAGCCGATTACGTAATAGATTTGGGCCCGGAGGGCGGCAATCTGGGAGGCCATGTAATAGCAGAAGGCACACCTGAGGAGATTTCATTAAATAAAAATTCATACACCGGTCAGTTTTTGAGTAAAACGAAGAGAAGAGATAAATAAGAGTAAGCGGGGTTGCCCTTAAGTTTTTTATGTTTACATATAGATTCTACGATGAGGCAATGTTTATACTTTCATAATAGATTTTCTCATAAGGCAACACATCTTATTTAGCTGACTTTGGTCATTTGAACCCCTGCCAATTGCACTTCGGAGCAGTCAACATGACTGCTCCAACGCGGAAAATAATCAAGTTTATACAAGGTAGCATTTTATCGCCTAGCCTCGTTACCATCGTAAAAAGTAAACGGTGCGGATTTATTTTTAATTTTACTTGACAAATGCAACCGTGTTGCAATATCATATATCTATGATACAGCAAATACTTGCGGCACAGGCGACACTAAAAGACAACGGGTTTCGTTTAACTAAAATCAGAAAACTCATTCTTGAGGTGTTTTTCTCTAATACGACCGTACCAATCTCCGCCACGGAACTTAAATCGCAGCTCTTTGCATTAGACACGAAAGTAAACAAGACAACGGTCTATCGCGAGCTGGAATTTTTATCGGCACAGGGTATAATCGTGGAGGTCAATGCCGGTGACGGCAAGAAACGATATGAACTCAACTGTTATTGCCATCACCACCACGTCCTGTGCCTGCGGTGCAGTGCGGTGGAATGTGTAACCATCGATAACTGTACGCTGGAGGAGCAACTTAACAGCGTTGATTTAAAGAATTTTAAGATTACCGGACACGCGTTAAACTTTTTCGGCCTTTGTGCGCAATGCCGATGAATCATGATATTAATCATATCACATTTATGCGATATACTTTAAGTATATGGAGGTAGTAAAACAATGAAATATAATAAGGCAAGCAGTAGGTTTATTCTTGCTCTATCAACAATTTCTATGGTTCTTATGTTATTGCTATTTCCCCGAATCGTACATGCCGAAATTAAAATTACTGCATCGTTTTATCCACTTGCATTTATCGCTCAAAGCGTTGCTGGCAGCAATGCAGAGGTAATAAACATGACTCCGACCGGAGTTGAGCCACACGAGTTTGAGCCAAAATTAAGCACCCTTAAGGGGGTTTATTCATCCCGCCTGTTTATATATAACGGAGCCGGGGTTGACCTATGGGCTGAGAAACTCTCCGTGGATTTAAAGAAAAAAGGGATAGAAACTGTTAATATGACATCACATATGACTCTGCTAAAAGTAGAGGGCAAATCGGCTGACCCGCATTTTTGGTTAGATCCGGTGTTGGTAAAAAAAGAGGTTGAAGTTATTCGTGACGCACTAATTAAAATAGATCCTGCCGGCAGAGCTACTTACGAAAAAAATGCCGCCGATATCAGCTCCAAACTTAACACCCTTAACAGTAAGTTTGTTACCGGGCTAAAAACCTGTAAACATAAGGATATTATCGTAACCCACTCGGCATTTCAGTACATGGCGGCACGATACGGTTTAAACGTGTTTTCTATCCTTGGGCTTTCCACCTTAGAGGAGGCATCTCCTAAAAAGCTTGCCGAGCTTTCAAATATCGTCAAAGAAAAGAAAATGAAATACGTGTTTTATGAATCCCTGGTAAGCCCTAAGCTTGCCGAGACATTGGCTAATGAGGCCGGTGTAAAAACCCTCACACTCAATCCATGTGAGGGACTGACAGATGACGATGTAAAAGCCGACAGAGATTATTTGTCGCTTATGGAAAATAATCTCAAAAACTTAAAAACAGCATTGGAGTGTAATTAATAACACAACTATGGAGCAGTTTTGTTTAGAGGCACGGGGGATAGAGCATAGTTATGGCAAAGAGAAGGTTCTTGAAAATGTAACCTTTTCAATAGCTGCCGGAAGCTACGTTGGTCTAATCGGTCCAAATGGAGGCGGTAAAACCACCTTAATAAAAATCCTGCTTGGGCTTACCAAACCTGATGCCGGTAAGGTTTATGTATTTGGGGAGAGTCTTTCTAATTACAAAAAGAAATATCATCTTGGATATGTTCCTCAGCAAGTGTCTCAGCTTGAAAACTCGTTTCCTGCAACCGTTTCAGAGATAGTTAAAACCGGCCGCACGGCTCGTGTCGGCCTATACAAAAGTTTTACAAATAAAGACAAAGAGGCCGTCAACACAGCAATGGAAATAACAGGGGTATCTGAGTACAAAGACAGGCTAATAGGGAAACTCTCCGGAGGGCAGAAACAAAAAGTCTTTATCGCTAGGGCTTTAGCCGGAGAGCCTAAAGTTCTCTTTCTTGATGAGCCCATGGTTGGAATAGACATTGTTTCAAGAGAGTCATTCTATACATTTTTAAAACGTCTTAATAAAGAAAACGGCATAACAATAGTGTTTATCTCACACGACCTTGGTGTAATATCCGAGGAGGTGGAAACAATTCTGTGTTTAAATAAAAAACTGTTCTGCCATAGCAAATCCGGTGAGGTAAGCATTGACCAACTTATTGAGGACTCTTACGGTAAGAAGGTCTCTGCTGTAAGGCATATTCACTAAACGTATGTTGGAAATATTCGATCACCTCTTTATGCAAAGGGCTTTTTTAGCCGGAATACTTATTGCCGTAACGGCTCCGATCATAGGCATATTTTTAGTGGTACGCCGGTATTCTTTGATTGCCGACACGCTTGCTCATGTATCCCTTGCCGGTGTGGCCATTGGACTGTTAACAAAAACGTATCCGCTGATTTGGGCAACAGTGGTCTCAGCAGCCACAGCAGTAGGGATAGAGACCCTTCGCAAGTCAAAACGAGTCTATGGCGAGGCCTCGGTTGCCTTGTTTTTACAGGGTGGTATGGCCGTAGCTGTAACTTTGATAAGCATAGCCAGGGGGTTTAATGCCGATCTGTTTGGCTTTCTGTTTGGCGCTATAGCCACAGTGTCTGAGACGGACCTATATTTCATTGGAATCTTAGCACTTGTAATAGTTTTAGCTGTGTTTTTTCATTTTAAAGAACTCTTTGCAGTTGCCTTTGATGAAGAACTTGCACAGGTAAGCGGTATGAGAGTTAAGGCCTTTAACACCGCACTTGTCGTACTTGCCGCCATTGCCATTACTGTTGCAACAAGGATAGTGGGGATTTTACTTATCGGCGCTCTGATGGTCATACCGGTACTCTCAGCTATGCAGTTTTCACGCAGTTTTAAGCAGACAATGGGTATTTCCATTGTGGTATCCCTTGCCTCAGTTGTTGTGGGTCTCTATGCCTCTTACTACCTTGATATTGCCAGCGGAGGAGCAATTGTCCTCATGGCATTGGCAATTTTCTTTGTCTCTTCAATCATCAATAAGAGTAATTAATTATAAATAGCTGCCGATAGCTTTTTGTGTCGATAATCATCTATGTAAAGTCAACTGTTTTTCGAGCCTGTCTCCACCTCTGGGAGAATTAGGCTCGCCAGATGTTTTAAACTGTGACGCTATTTTTCTTAGATGCGATGATACGCTCACAAGTTGAGCTGCTGCTCTTGAAACTACGTCTGAGCAAACAGAGGTCTCTCTTGAGGTTTTAGCAAGAGTGTCCGTGTCTTCTGCAATCTGCGAGGAAACGGAGGACATCTGCTCGGTAGCCGATGCGATACTCTGAACCATAGATTGTAGCTCGGTTACACTATTCACTATTGAGTTAAGGGAATCACCTGCCTTTGTGGAGTAATCCACACCGGCTTCAACCCTGTCCAGACTTTCCTTCATTGATGATATTGCTTTTCCGGTTTCTCCTTGTATAGCCCGGATCATCTCACTTATTTCAGTTGTGGCCTTGCCAGTTTTTTCCGCTAACTTCCTTACTTCATCTGCAACCACAGCAAACCCACGTCCCTGCTCTCCTGCCCGTGCAGCCTCTATCGCAGCATTTAAAGCCAGAAGATTTGTCTGATCCGCTATGTCATTTATTACATTTACTATTTCCCCTATCTGGCTTGAGCGATGTCCCAGTGACTCAATCATCGTGGCAGATTCTCTAACTGTAACTTCTATTTGCTTTACCTCATCTCTGGTCTTTTCCACCACACTTGAACCGTCTTTTGCCACAGCCATGGTTGAAGTGGCAGAGGCTGCGATTGTTGATGAATTCCTTGCTACGTCAACAATAGTTTGAGTCATTTCCTCTATAGAGGTTGCTACCTGGGTCGTCTTCTCTGCCTGACTAATAGTGTCAATAGAGATTTTGCTTGAAGTTGTATTCAGACCGTCACACGCCCCTGAGACTGAGTCAGCTAAACTTTTCAGACTATACACTATCTCCCTCAAGTTAGCAGTCATCTTGTTAAATCCCTCAGAAAGCTTTCCTATTTCGTCTTTTGCCTCATAATCAAAACTGCAGTCAATATCACCATCGGCCATACGTTCAAAAGAATCGCTCAAATCTTTCAATGGTTTGTGTGTTTTCCTAAAGATAACTATAAATAGCACGGATATACCAACTAATAAAAGAAAACCAATAAGAATAAATATGAGTTCAAGACGTTTTAGTTTAGCCATTTTCTCAGCAAGTGGCACCTTTATACTGATTGCTCCCAAAACCTCACCCTCTGTTACGGTATGGCATTCAAGACAATTTTTACCCATAAAATTCTTTTTGGCAATGTATGGATAAACCCCTCTTAAGTAATCACCGTTTATGATTACTACCTCCTTACCGGTACTTATCACCTGTTTTTCGATATCATCGGTAGCATGATCATCATCCGGATTAGTTCCAAAATGCTTATCAACAGATTCGGTTCTTATTACTTTTAAGTCTATTAAGGTTTTCATTTGATCTAAAAAAGGCTTCTTTGAAGTACTTATTGACCCTGTGAGCATCATTGTCGTAAGGCTGTTTAACACGGTCTCTCTGTAACCTTTTATTGCTCCGTCTTTAATCTCATCAATTATCATATCTTTGGATAGGGTTACTGCAAAAAAAATGTTCAATATCACCCCAATAGTTGTAAAGACTAGTATCGGTACCAGTGTTTTTGAAGTTATAGACCAGTTCTTAAACATTATTGATATCCCTCCGTTTCACTTAAAATCACAACATTATATTTCCCAATCTGCCTACCACTTCCACACCCTGTCGTATTATACAACAAATTATTTTTTTTTAATCAAACTTATTATAGTGGTTAAATATTAATAAACAGAGGATTAAATAGTAGCTCCGGCTGCCTTATCATCTATTCTAATGAAATCAACTTATCAGAGATAGTTGATTGTCATGTTTGTGCCCAGGGGCGGCAGGATAAACCCCGCCAGAGCTTTTAAACTGAGACACTATTTTCCTTAGGTTTTCAGAAACAGTCACAAGCTGAGAAGATGCACTTGCAATAATGTCTGAGCAAACGGAGGTCTCTTTTGAGTTTTTGGCGATATCGTCTATATCCTCTGTAACCTGCCCTGAGACGGAGGACATCTGCTCGGTAGCCGATGCGATACTCTGAACCATAGATTGTAGCT
>JADFYB010000192.1 GCA_015233245.1 Nitrospirota bacterium
ATCCCCAAAAGTACGAGTGATTCCTGAGCGGATTGTTGGCAAGGGAGTTGGCTGCGTTGAGGCCCCCAGAGGCACACTAACCCACCACTACGAAAGTGACGACAAAGGGGTACTTACTATGGTCAACATGATTGTGGGTACAACAAATAACTATGCCCCGATGACGTTGTCCATAAAGCGAGCGGCGGAAAAACTCATAACTAAAGGAAAAATAATCGAACAAGGGTTGTTAAATAAAATAGAGATGGCATTTAGACTATATGATCCGTGTCTGTCGTGTGCAACTCACTCGCTGCCCGGGCAGATGCCTCTCATTGTCAACATAAGAAACGCTGACGGAGAAGTAGTCCGTAGTTTTAAACGATAAAAAAAAATGGCAGAGAACTTAAAAACCATAATAATAGGGCTTGGAAATCCCATTTTACGTGACGACAGCGTGGGGCCAAAAGCGGCAAGACTAATCAGGGAGCGGCTTGATAGCGATGTCTCACCTGAGAGAGCATGTGTTTCAGTGTCTGAGGTTTATGCCGGAGGCATTCGCCTGCTTGATAAAATAAGCGGTTATGACAGAGCTATTATTATAGATTCCATTGTAACCGGAAAGGCTCCTGGTACAGTTTACAGGTTAACTCCGGAGAGTCTGCCTCAGACCAGAAATTGTGGCTCAAGCCACGATATGACATTTCCCATGGCACTAAACATGGGACACATGCTTGGCATGTCTCTGCCCTCAGACATACAGATATGGGCAATTGAGGCAAAGGATGTCAACTCCTTTGGTGAAGAGCTTTCCGGGGAGGTAGAAGGAGCACTGCCCGATATTGTTAATGGCGTTTTGACTACAATTAAGAGGCTAAGCGTATGAAAATAGGAGTTTATTTCTGTAACTGTGGCTCAAACATTTCCGATAAAGTGGACTCTCAGCAGGTTCAACAGGAGCTGGAGGGACTTGCTGATGTGGCTTACTTTAAAATCAATGATCTTATGTGCTCAGATGATGGTAAACAGTTTCTAAGCGATGACATAGCGGCAGAGATGCCAGACAGAATAGTCATTGCTGCGTGCTCACCGCGTGAGCATGAAAACACGTTTATGCGGGTGCTTTCCGGTGCCGGAATGAACCCCTACCTGATGCAGATGGTCAACATACGGGAGCAGGTGGCATGGGTAACTGACGATGTAGGGAAAGCCTCGTCAAAGGCTGCCCACTTTATAAAGGGTGCTGTAAAGAGGGTAGGGTTTCATAAACCGCTTGAGAAAAAATCCATAGAGATGTCGGCGTATGTTTTAATAATAGGAGCAGGGCCGGCTGGTTTAAAAGCAGCGTTAAGTATCGCTGAAACCGGCAGAAAGGTGACACTAGTTGAAAAAAGCCCTGCAGTAGGCGGACAGCCAGTTCTCTACGAGGAGGTATTCCCTAACCTTGAGTGTGCTCCGTGTATGCTTGAACCTATTCTTAATGAAATCTTGCATGGTGAACACGCTGAAAATATAGAAATCCTTACGATGTCAGAGGTTGTGGAATTAACCGGTTTTTATGGTAATTTCATAGCACAGATAAAAAAGACTCCGCGGTATGCCGACCTGCACCAGTGCATTGGGTGTGGCGAGTGCGTCAGTGTGTGTCCGGTTGATGTTAAAAACGAATTCAATAACGGACTTGACGACAGAAAGGCAATATCTTTGTCCTTTGCCGGAGCGCTCCCCAATGTTCCTTTCATAGACATGACAGCGTGTTTGAGGGCAAAGGGTGAGGACTGCAGGCTTTGTGAGCAGTCATGCCCTCTGGGTGAGGGTATAATACTGTATGACGATGCGGAGGAAATTGTAGAAAGACGTATGGGAGCGGTTATAGTGGCAGTTGGGGCATCGCTTTATGATGCCGGATTAATCCCAAAACTTGGAGCAGGCACGGTGCCGGATGTTTACACATCTTTTGAATTTGAACGGCTGCTCTCCTCAACCGGCCCCACAGGCGGACAGCTTGTAACCCGCTCTGGTAAGGTACCAGAGTCCATAGCGTTGATACATTGTGTAGGCAGCCTTGACAGTAACCACAAAGAGTACTGCTCAGGTGTGTGCTGCCAAAGCGCATTTAAATTTAATCTTATGGTAGAGCACAAGTTGCATGATACGCATATCCACCACCTTTACAAGGAACTTGTGTATCCAGGAAAAGAGGAATTTTTCCTTTATAAACGCGCTAAGGAAAACCCCAATGCGGTATTTACACGGTACCGAAACATCGCCTCACTTGAAATAACCGCTGCAGAGGACAAAGAAGGTGGGAGCATTATAATAAAGAATACTTTGTATGAAAAGGCCGCAATTAAAGCGGACATGGTAGTGTTGTGTCCTGCTTTAGTGCCGGCTAAAGACACCGGTAAGTTAAACGAGGTGTTGGGTACAACGTCGGATACATATGGGTTTTTCGAGGAACTTCATGGACGGCTTGACTCGGTCAGGAGTAAGGTGCGAGGGATATACATAGCAGGAGCTTGCCAGTCACCTATGAATATTGCTCAGGCGATGACTCAGGGAATGGCTGCAGCCGGATATGTGCTCAACGGACTTGTAGAGGGAAAGCAGCTTGAGATAGAACCGATAACTGCCTCTGTGGATGAGGAGCGGTGCTCAGGCTGCAAGGTTTGTATGCTTTTGTGTCCATACAGGGCAATATCTTTTGATGCGGAAAAACGGAAGTCACATGTTAATGAAGTGCTCTGTCAGGGCTGTGGAACCTGTGTTGCTGCCTGCCCAGCCGGTGCTATGAACAGTAACCATTTTACAAATGAGGCAATATTTGCTGAGATAGAAGGGGTGTTGGCATGAGCGACAATAATAACGGAGCAGGCGGGGGCTTTGAACCCAAGATAGTCGGTTTTTTGTGTAACTGGTGTTCTTACGCGGGAGCGGATAAAGCTGGAGGCTCACAAAAGAGCTATCCGCCCAATGTAAACGTAGTAAAGGTAATGTGCAGCGGACGAGTTGACCCGCAGTTTGTACTTAAGGCATACAGCGCCGGAGCGGACGGCGTATTGATACTGGCCTGCCACCCCGGAGATTGCCACTACAAGGAGGGCAATTACAGGGCTATGCAACGGCACAGGATGCTGTTACGGGTGTTGAACCAGCACGGTATAGAGAGTGAACGGTGCAGGTTTGATTACGTTTCTGCCGGTGAGGGAGACAGGTTTATTAACGTTCTGACGGAAATGGTTGAAACGGTAAGAGCGCTTGGTCCACTAACCAAAGCGATTATTTCAGACAATCCCAATAGTAATATGATCGAAGAAAGGAGTTAAAACATGGCGTTAATAGTTTTAGACCTTAAGGGTATGAAGTGCCCCCAGCCCACACTTCAAATGACGGTTAAGGTGCGTACGGAGTTGAAAGCCGGTGATGTTTTAGAGGTAGTTGCTGACTGCCCGACCTTTGCAAATGATTTAAAAGGATGGGGTGAGAGGATGAAAAAGACAGTCCTTTGGGTCAAAGATGAGGGTAATGGTGCTAAACGTTGCCAGGTAAAGATTTAGGGGTCAGCGACCCCCGGCGGTTTTGGGGTCAGCGACTCCCTGCGGTTTTGGGTTTGCGTTTTTTAAAAGTGCTGTAGCGTGGAAAAAGCAAAGAGATCAGACAGGAGCTTTTTTATAAACACGTTATGAGTAGTGTTTTCGTTATTTTTTGCTCTTATATTTGTTGAAATTTTTCTGAGGGTTACCGAAAATCTTACTTAGCTTAAAAACTCTTGACGAGAGCATGTACACACTGGCTGATAAAATTTTAGAAAGTGTGCCGGTAACATACATTGAAAAACAATAGCTAAATTTTAAATACTATATTTATTTAAGTATCATTACTTGATGCAACACTTGACTAAACGAAAGAGTTATAATTAGAATAATCCCATGGCTGATGTAGCTAATGAGGCAGAACTCTATGATGCGTGCAGGGTACTGTTTGGTACTGAAATAAAGGTTGACAGGAATTTCCTTGAGTACATCCAACCCTCTGGTGTAAAGAGCGCTTACAGAAAAATGGCACTACTCACTCACCCCGATAGAGTGGCCGCGCTGGGAAGTGATTACCTGAGAAATCTCAATGTGGATTTTCGAAGTGTTGCCGAGGCTTATGAAAAACTCAGTAAGTATTTAAAATTAAGAGAAAACGGCTACCAGTTAAGGGGTATTTATGCCTCAGCTGCTGCTAACTACAATAGCAATTCATGGCAGTCAAGGGAGCGTGCAAGCACCAGCGCATCATCAGGCACCAGCAGCCGATTCG
This sequence comes from Nitrospirota bacterium, assembly GCA_015233245.1. Lineage (GTDB taxonomy): Bacteria > Nitrospirota > Thermodesulfovibrionia > Thermodesulfovibrionales > Magnetobacteriaceae > Magnetomonas. The sequence goes on from JADFYB010000192.1 coordinate 4,285, forward strand.
GTAGCACATGGCAAAACAAAGGTAGCCAATTCGGTAGTCATGGTGGTTCTGCAACATCTTCAGCATCCAGCGAAAAGTATTCGTGGAATGCTAAGGCAACAGGGGATCGTTTCACATTGGGCTCAAAAAATTCTGCACACTTTTCAAACCAGACGCAACACCAAAGCAACCTTCCAAGACGAGTTCTGCGTATAGGCGAATACTTATACTACTCAGGACTGGTATCATGGAAAGACCTGATTGCAGCCATCGTGTGGCAGACAAAGCAGCGTCATAAGGTTGGTGAAATTGCCTCACGGTGGGGTTGGCTCAGTGAGGATAAGATTGCAGAATTGGCAAGAGCAAGAAACAAAGGTGAAAAAATCGGAGAGGTCTTAGTTCGTCTCAAAATAATAACCCCGTTTCAATGTAATATGCTTCTTTGGCAGCAGCAAAAGAGCCAAAAACCCATTGGTGAATACTTTTTACAAGAACACCTCCTTAAGGACAATGATTTAAGTAAATATCTTAAATTTTTAAAAGACCATAACTCTAATTTCAAAAAAGACTAAAGTTTTGTCAAATTGTGCCGATAAGTAGAGATAACAACGAAGCGGGTGAGTGAAAATACAATAAAATTGTTCAAAGCAGCATTTAATTAGGAGGTGAACATGTCAGTTGACAGCATTAGCGGCAGTATAAGTTATACCAGTATCCAGATATCTATATCAGAACAGAATTCCCAAACTTCCCAAAGTTCTGGTGTTGCTCAAAATAATAGCAACAATAACGGCAGTGCAGCAGTGGGCGCAAGTCAGGGTGGTGGCAGCCAGATTCATGCCTTTATGGATAGAGTCATGCAGACTCTGTCTCAACTTGGAATCATTCCTCCCGAAGGACAAGGTGCAGGCGCACCAGGTGGTGCTCCAACTGCTACACCAACCAGTACACAGGCTAATACGACGACAGGTACTCCGGTAGCCGATACAGACGGAGATCACGATGGCAGCAAATCCGGCGCAAGCAGTGGTAAACAAGCTATTCATGCTTTCATGCACAGTCTGTTTCAAGCCATTAAACAAGGCTCAATAGGTACTCAAACATCAGCTGCGAATACATCAAATGGTAACAGCTCAACTTCAAGCCCCTTAAGTAACTACAGTGACCTTACAACTAAACTCCAGAGTCTTTTGCAGAGCCTCACTTCTAACTCAGCAGGGGCAAATAGTGCCACGTCTGATTTAAACAGCGCTTTCCAGAATCTGATAAAGACTTTTAGTGGTAACAGCTCTGGAACAACGGACACTACGTCTGGAAGCCAACCGTCACTTCAGTCATTTTTGCAGACATTGATTCAGAATCTGACTGGTCAGCAGGGCTCCTCAGCTCCCATAGGTTCTGTAGGTAACATAGTTAACACTGCAACA
>JADFYB010000193.1:0-3672 GCA_015233245.1 Nitrospirota bacterium
CACTGGTTTTCCGCACAACCGGACTTTAACGTAAAGGAACTGGAAAATGACAAACTTGATCACGCGGTAGCCCTTGGTGCGGCTTATTACGGACTTGTACTGAGAGGGGAGGGCGTGCGAATTACCGGAGGCACCGGGAAATCCTACTACATAGAGGTTGCACACCTAAGCACAGAGCCATCTGAGCTGAAATCACCACTTACCTCCGTCTGCATACTGCCGCGAGGGGCAGAGCCGGACTCTGAGATTACTCTATCGGAGCCGGAATTTCAGGTTATGGCAAACACTCCGGCCTCTTTTAACATGTATAGCTCAAGCTACCGGGTTGGGGATAAGCCCGGCGATATAGTTACAGCTGAACAGGATTTCTTTTTTAAACTTCCTCCAGTTAGAACAATTCTGCAGTTTGGCAAAAAAACAGGCAGTGCGCACCTTCCCGTAGCACTTAATATAAAACTCAATGAGTACGGAACACTGGATATATGGTGCGAATCAAAAACAACGCCGCACCGCTGGAGACTTTCCTTTCAGTTAAGGGACGTTGCGGCAGATGACACATCAGAGGAATCCACCACCACCTCTGCACTGACAGACACCCGCACGCTTGATCAGCAAACCACAGAGCAGGCATGTGAGGCAATAAGAGCTGCACTGTGGGGCAATGAACAGGCACTTGGTGCTTTAACAAAGACTATAACGGAAATCCTCGGAGTGGAAAAAGATAATTGGCCGCTGCCGGTTATCCGTAAACTCTGGGATACTTTGATGGAACTTAAACAACGAAGACTGACAACGCCGGTACATGAGGCCAGATGGCTAAACATGGCTGGATTTCTTCTAAGACCAGGATTTGGCTACTTTCTTGATACAGAGCGAATAAAAGAGCTATGGAAAATATTTTCTGAGGGAGTTAAGTTTTATCGCGACGGCGGTTGCTCTTTAGAGTGGTGGATTATGTGGAGGCGGGTAACTGGCGGCTTAAGTGAACAACATCAGGATATAATTTTTAAAAAGGCTGCTCAACATCTCCTGCCGGGCAAAAAAAAGAAAGACACTCCACGGCTACAAATACCTGAGATTCTGGAGATTTGGATGCTTACTGCAAGTCTTGAGCGGTTGGGGAGCACTGTAAAGGTGGAGCTTGGGGATGAGCTGTTACGGCAGATTAAGAAGTTTGGCGATAAAAACACGGCTAAACTAATGTGGGCACTGTCTCGGCTTGGAGGCCGTGTGCCATTTTATGGCCCGGTGGAAAAGGTAATACCAAAAGCAGCGGCAGAAAAATGGATACGAGAGATAATGGCTTTAAAGTGGACACATCCAGCCGATGCTGCTTACGCAATATCCCAGCTGGCAAGAAAAACCGGCGACAGGGTAGGCGACACAGAGGATACGCTTAGAGAGGAGGCTGCACGCTGGATACAAAAAGTCACTGCCGGAGCCGGAGAGCGTTACATTAAACGGCTGTCAGAGGCGCTGCCTGTTAGTTTTGAAGAGGAAAGGGAGGTTTTTGGCGATACGCTCCCTGTTGGCTTAATAATAGACAAGGGGAAAAAGATTAAATGATTTTATCGTTAAAAACAAAATTAAAAAAAGTAGTTGACTTATTTATTTTAAATATGGTAGAGTAGGCACGATTAAAGTGACAAACATTGAATAAAAAATAAAGGAGGTGAATCAATTGAAGAAAGTTATTACGATAGTTATGGTATTTGCAATGCTCTTATCAACAGCAGCCCTTTTTGCTGGTGACAAAGTAGTTGGCACCGTAAAGGCAATAGACAAAAAGGGTGAGGGCGTTATGGATATTACTGTAACTGACGAAAAATCAAAAAAGGATGTCGTAATTAACTGCAATAAGGACTGTGACGTTAAAGCCGGTGCAGATGCAGTTGGTGCGAAAGTTACCGTCGAAACAAAGGCAAAGGGTAAAGTTGTAAGAAAAGCAGTAGCTGGCTGCTAATACGTTTTTATTTGATGGAAAGACGGGTTAGTCCCGTCTTTCTTTTTTTATACCACTGATATAAGAATTCATCACCGATAGATTTTATCGTCAGCTTAGGTGTCATGGCTTTTTTCCAAGCGTATCAACTGTGTGTTCAAGAATATCTTTTAATACTTTAGAGTCAGGATTCAATCTGTATGCGGACATAAATTCGGAAACGGCCTCAGTCCTCCTCCCGCTGTCTCTGAGCAGCAATCCGATAAAAAAGCGTGGTTCCCAATCAACCGGGTTAAGTTTTGCTGACCGTTTCAAGGCTAAGGTGGCAGCATCATAGTTTTTCATTGCAACGTATGCAACACCAAGGTTTTTATAAACCTCCCAGTCACCATTGTTTTGTTTTACGTACAAATTAAGGTATTTAACAGCCGACTCGTATTGCTTATATTTGACTAAAGCGCTGCCAAGCTCTTTGTATAGATTAAGAGCTGTGTTTTTCTCTGGTAATGATTTAAGTAATACAAAATACTTCTCGTTGTCTTTAGTTTTCCCCTCCATTTCAAGAGCTAACAACATATTGAAATTTAACTCCCTGTTATATGGACGTATCTTTAAACCTTTGTCAAATTCCATGCGAGCCTCTGTAACTTTGCCGGCTTTCAGCAGCGCCTGCCCATAATTATTACAGGCTACGTAGTTTTCTGTGGTTACATCTATCGCATGTTTAAACAGTGTCATGGAATCTTTCCAGTAAGCTGTCTGTCTGTGGGTTAGAAAAATCAGTGGAGGGAAAACAGTAAGACAAATAAAAACTGTTGCAACTGTCTGAAAGCGGGTTTTTGCAAGCAGTTTTCCAATCCCCCAGACGAAAACTATAAATATTCCTATCTCAGGAAGGTAGGCATATCTGTCAGCCATCCGTGCAAGACCCACAGGTACAATCTGGATAACCGGCAGAAACGTTCCCATATACCAAAGCCATCCCATTGCTGCAAACTGCGCTTTACTTCTTACACTAATAACAGAAGCGGTAATTCCAACAAGAAAAATAGTTGCCGCTGCTGCCGGTATAAATGAGTTCATATCGTGATATGGATAAAATACTGCAAAATCATAAGGTATGATCAGGTTTTTTATGTACTCAAAGTAAGAAATCACAACGTTTGAGAGTCTGTTAGCAAGTGGGAGTTCATCAAGGGACAGTATCGTGTTGGCTTTTTCCTGAATCAGTGTAATAACAAGGCTCCCTGCAACAGAAATCAGAAAAAGTGGAATTTTTTCAAACAGTAGCCACAGCACCATGTGTTTTTCCTCCTGGTACAGGACTCCGTTATGAAGCACTCCTATCTCGTATCTTCTGAGGGGCCAGTAATCAAAAAGCAATAAAGTAAATGGAAGCACCACTGCTGATGATTTAGACATCACAGAACATGCTGCAAGTAAAAGCAAAAGGATATAAACCGGAATATTTTTGTTTCTTATATATGAAACATAAGCAAACCATGAAAGAATCATAAAAAACATAAATAAGATATTTTTTCTTTCTGCTGCCCACACCACTGATTCCACATTTATTGGATGCACTGCAAACAGCGCTGCAACAAACGCACTTTGCCAAAGCCTTTCCTCCGTAACCTCAAACAAAAATAAAAACAACAGTATTGAGTTGGCAATGTGTAAAAACAAACTCGTAAGATGGTGTCCAACAGGGTTTAACCCAAAAATCTGTA
>JADFYB010000193.1:3772-5645 GCA_015233245.1 Nitrospirota bacterium
CCGGTAAATGGCTGATTTATTGAAAAAAACATTCCTGCATTTTCACAATCAGCCCCGTTTATAAGCAAATCAATTACAAGGGATGTGCTGTCTGTCTCTTCAAAAAAAACTACAGGGACAGGGATAGAAGGTGATGAATCACTCTCTATCCTATCCCCAAATGCTGGAATCTTTCTAAAGGCGGTCTCTGTGCCGTCTATAATTATATCTAAAATCTCTCTTCTGCTAAGTGAACGCGGCATACCGACCCAAAACACCGGCACTCCGGAATGTTGACAGAGTGGTTTGCCTTGAACTCTGGCTTCTTTTATCTGCTCAAGGATAGCTCTGAAAACCTCTTTTGTCTGGCTACCCTCAGTCTCCCTGTCGTAAGCCATTCTTATGGCATCTTCAACGTCAGGGGGAATCGAGGTTACCACCTTCTTAAAGAGTGATACTATGCCGTCCTTAAGTTTCAACACTGACTACTTTTTATCTGGTGCCGGTTGTGGCGGCGGTGCACCATGGTCAGGCGGAAGCGCTCCAGCACCAACCTCAGGTTTGACCCCCATGTGTTTATTTACAAAATCATCAAGCACTTTTTGGTCAACCGTTATTGTATAACCCTTTTCTACCTGTGACATGTATGTTTCAAACGATTTTTTCTGCTTTTCCTGAGTTAAAAACTGCATTATCATGGCCTTGGAATTTTCAAATTCAAGTTTCTTTGTGGGTTGAATGTCTGTAAGCTTAATAATGTGATAACCAAACTGGCTTTTCACAGGGGCGCTAATCTCCCCCTTACTCATAGAAAATACAGCCTTATCAAACTCAGGCACCATTTGTCCCTTCCCAAAATACCCAACGTCTCCATTTTTCTCTGCAGACATTTTATCAATGGACGTTTCTTTTGCCAATTTTCCGAAGTCTTCACCTTTCTTTATCTTTGCTAAAACATCCTTAGCCTCGTCTTCTGTTTTAACAAGTATATGGCTTGCTTTCCTCTGTTCGGTTACTTCAAAGTCTTTAGGGTTTTTATCATAATACTCTTTGGCCTCCTCAGGAGTTACCTTTATCCCCTCAGTTCCCACGTTTCTTGATATAAGAGAATTTATCAGATACCCCTTCTTGAAGTCATCTACCTTTTTTATATAGACAGGGTCTTTATCGAGCCCGGCCTTTTTGGCCTCAAGGTATAACGTCTCTCTTTTCTTTAGTTCATCTACCAATTTGGTTATGCCTTCTTTGCCGGCAAACATAGGTTTGACATTTGGCGGTAGGTTTGCTAATTCGTCCTGAATTTGGTCGTCTGTAATAGTTACGTCTCCAATTTTAACTACGGCTGTGCCGGTTTTCGCTTTTCCCTGTTCGCCTGAGTTCCCACATGCAAAAAGAAACATCAGCGTAAGGGATAAGTAAAAGAGTCTTTTCATTATTACCTCTCCTTAATTTTAGTTAACTAACGTAAAAGTATAACACTTTTTACTTTTTTTTGCAAACAGATATTGTTGTAGCACAACAAAAAATGTCCGGTTTTTGCAATTGGATTTGATGATACCGATAGTGCTTTAGCAGAGTATTCTAATTGTGGGTTATGTTGACAGGGGCTATCCTTACTGCCCTGATTGAAGGATAAACTCCGGATACAATTCCCGTCACTATAGAGCAGATTAGCGCAAGCGCAACTCCTGAGGCTGAAACACTAAGGGGCAGCTCTGAAAAATAACTTATGCCGATAGTAATCAACGTGCCCGTACAGACGCCAACAATTCCTCCGCTAACTGATACAAAAGATGATTCCCCTAAAAACTGAAGCACAATGTCTCTCTTTGCTGCCCCAACTGCCCGTCTTATTCCTATCTCAACCCGGCGCTCTGTCACCATGAGGGCCATT
>JADFYB010000024.1:0-4117 GCA_015233245.1 Nitrospirota bacterium
CATTTTGTTATAATACCGTAACCTTTATGTATTCTACACTTTTATCATTTACCCTGATAGTGCTGGCAGGTGTTGCCTTTCGGCGTCTTAAACCAGGCGGAGTTGATGCCGATACGGCACGAAACTCAATAAATGCAACTGTCTTAAATGTTTTTTTGCCAGCTTTGTGTGTAAAGATTTTCGCTGAAACCAAACTCAATATTGAGGCTCTTCTGGTTCCTATAACGGCAGCGTGTACTATATTTGCGCTTATAGCACTTTCCCATTTTGTTTTTAAAATAATCGGTAAATTTAAAAACCTCTCTATGCCGGAGGTTGGAGCCCTTATTATATGTGCCGCATTTGGCAACACCACATACCTTGGACTTCCAGTGATAACCGAACTCTACGGACAGAGTGCTCAAAAGTATGTCCTCTACTACGATCTTATGACTGCCACCCCAATTCTATGGCTAATCGGCACTCAGGTAGCAGCAAGGTATGGCGGGCTGTCAGTAAAAAACTCTGCCAGTAAAAAACAAATGCTACATTCATCTTTGAAAAGTGTTCTCATGCTCCCGCCAATCCATGGAGTCATACTCGGGGGGATTATCCAAAGCACTGGGATTACTCTACCAGAACCCGTGTTTAAAGCTTTTTCCCTTTTAGGTTCACTTGTTGTACCGCTTATGATTTTCAGTCTCGGGCTTGCCATAACCGTTCCAAAAGTCAGCCATGTTTATTGTGCCGCAATCTCAGGTGGCATCAAAGTTATTATCTCTCCGCTTTTGGCATATTTTGTAGCAAAAAAACTCGGACTCGTTGACGTTGCACTAAATGCCTGTGCCATTGAGGGCGCCATGCCAACCATGGTTCTCTCACTTCTTATTGCTGCAAGATTTAACCTTGACGTTACTCTCTCTGCTTTTATGATTGTCTCCACCACCGCCTGCTCTTTGTTTACTTTGCCGGTTGTGCTCAGACTACTGAATTAGAATCAGAATTATTCTTTTATCCTGTAACTTTCCGCAACATATGGGTTAGCCGGATTAACGGTTATTTTACCGTTTATTTTTCCCCAATAGACTACCTCAACTTCTTTTTCTTTCTTAGCATCAGAGTATCTGGCGGTTATTGAGGCAGTAAGTCTGATTAGGTCTGCTGTTACTGTGTTATCTTTATCGCCCAGAATTGTGGTTGGAGAGCCTACATCTGTAACTGTAAAAAGAACGGAGTCGCTATTGATTAATAGCTCGATTTTTTCGTTTTCTGATTCATTTCTGCCAACAACAGCCTTACATGTGGGAGTTAGGCGAAAATGCCTGCCAATTTGAAGCAGGGATATGTCTCTAATGGAGGCATCAGGGGCGTAATGGAGGAGTTCCTTCAGCCTGTGTGCATAAATCGGATCGGTCAGAAGGCATCCGCCGGCAGGGGCAGGGTACTCAGTAAGCCCAAGCTCTTCAGCTAATGCCATCTGAGGCTTACGGGTTCTGCCGTTCATTGCATATAGCTGTGCCCTGTCAACTAGCCCATTGTCCTCAGCAATTGTTGGTTTTAGAAGTTTGGCACAAAGAGGCCTGAGCACGTATCCCTCAACACCGGCATCCCTGTCAATGAGAGGAAAACACTCCCGCCTCTGACTCATCGGCCTTTGTCCCAGCACCTCGCCGGTTACAAGAAAATCAGCGCCAATTGAGTGCATCAATTTGAGCGCCTCTTTAAGCATCAGAATTCGACAGTCTATACAAGGGTTCATGTTCTTACCGTGGCCATGGCGAGGGTTTTTCACTATGTCTATAAAACTTTCACCAAGCGTGATTGTTTCAACGTCAAACCCAAACTTTGCGGCTAAATCAAACGTAGGGCGCCCACATGAGGACACACTTGAGGCATCGCAGCCAAAATAGGTCTGAAACGTTACGGCAGTTATTTCTATGTTTTGCCTAAGTAACACAAGCACGGCCAGTGTGCTGTCAAGGCCGCCTGATAATAATGCTACCGCTTTTGCCATTTTTTTAAAGTTGCTAATTTACCAACGTAACGGTGTAAAACGGAATTGCCTCATTCTTAAGCTCGTATGATTTGGCAAAAAAAGGCTGAGACTTCTTTAAGTCATCCATCGAAAACACTCCGCCTTTTTCAAGGATAAGATAATTAAGAACCATCTGTCCCTGATATGGAGTAAATCCACCCTGAACTATTCTGTAGTTTTTCTCAATGTAGGGCCAGGATTTTAGCTTCATAAAATCAGAGAAGGAACTAACATGGACAAAAATATACTTTGAATTAAATTTCTTTTCGTATGATTCGACGTCCTCAATTTTATCGGGAGTGCCCAGACAAAACCTTTCGGCAAAGTAGCAGACTCCGAGTTTTTGGGCGGTCACGGTAAGCAAAAATCTGTCCTTTTCAGCAGTATGCGCTTTGATGTACTGACCGGCCACGTCTATGCCAAAAAACTGCTTGTCATACTGTCTGGTCAGTGAGGCATTTACGGCTGTCAGACTCAAAAGAGGCACTATTAATGACAGTGCAGTTATGTAGTGAGTTTGCAGGTTTTTAAAAATGAGAGAAAATACATAGTTAACGCAGTGTGCCATGAGAAATGCCGCAAGAAACACATACGGCATCTGGTAGTAACTGTGTTGCTTAAAATAGAAATTAAAAACCGATATATAACACACTAACGAAATAAGATAGAACGAGAAAAACCCTCGTGCTTTTTTGTAAGCAAGCGGTAAAAACAGAACTCCGCCCAACATTAGTATTCCATTAAATATAGTATAGTTATCAACAAAAAAACTCATTAAAGTAGCTGAGTTGATTTTCCAAAAGTTAAGGGTAAAAGGTTCAAAAATTTTTATTTTATGAATTGAACCCTCTGTCAGAGTTTCGTTTATATTTGTGATTTTAGTTAACCATACATAAAATGGTACAATTGCAAAAATCAGAAAACCATACAGAGATTTCATTTTAGCGGCTTTTATTTTTTCAATTGTCTCCCTGAACGGAATAACGCCAAGAACTGCTATGGCCGGAACGAGAAAAGACATCTTAGCCATTGCAGCTATAGATAGGGACAGTGCCGAAAGAAACGAATACTTAAAGGAGGGTTTCTCGACCCATTCAAAAAACAACAAATAAAACAGCATTACGAAAAACAGACAAGGCGCCTCCGGTTGTATATTGCGCCCAAAAAACACGTTTAACGGCATAATTGCCATATAGACGGCTGTAAGCAAAGACAGGTTGGTATCATCAGTGAGTCTTTTTACAAAAATACAGGAAATAACAATTGTGCCCAAAGAGTAGGCTATCATCTGAAGACGCATAAGCCAATATGAGACGCCGAAGATTTTCCATAAAACTGTGCCAATAGCAGGGATAAAAGGCAGTTGCGGATACTCCTCATAATAGGGGATGTCTCTGTCAGCCTCCTGAAAATAGACTTGTCTGTGAATAGATATACCGGTCTTGTAGAAATTGAGGGTTTCGCTCAGATGCTGGTTTTCTTTCATATTGTGATAACCGACACTTGGGTAGTCTATATGGTAAGAGCGGAGATAAAACCCAAATGCAAGTGCCGCTATCAGAATTATTGCCGGATATTTTGTCTTGAGAAAATGCAGAGCTGACACAACTTACTTGTTTTCAATCCCGTTTATCAGGTCTTCCGTTTTCATATTGCCGCGATACTGTCTGCCGTTGGGTAAAATGACTGTAGGAGTGCCTGTTATGCCAAGTTTGTTTGCAAGTTTTATGTTCTCATCCACGGCCTTTGTGCTGCAGTTTTCCTCAGGTATCTCCTTCTTTTCCGCTGCATCGTCAAGGAGTTTCAGAGATTTGGTGCACATTATAGAGACAGCCTTTTTGTATGAACCCGGGTGGATTTCCGTAAGTGGAAACAACAATATGTAAAACGCTATATCATCCCTTTCAGCAATAATCTGTTTTAACTCACCATGAAGTTTCTGACAAAATGGACAGTCTGGGTCAGTAAATACAATTATCTTGTACTTTGCTTTTTTATTCCCAAGCAGGATGGCATTTTTTAACGGTATGGATTTGTAATCAAACTTTTTTATTTCACCCATACGCTTTTCGGTCATGTTCTCTCTGGTTTTTAACTTAAGAA
>JADFYB010000024.1:4217-27372 GCA_015233245.1 Nitrospirota bacterium
TTTATTTCACCCATACGCTTTTCGGTCATGTTCTCTCTGGTTTTTAACTTAAGAATGTTTCCTAATATAACGTTTCCTTTTGAGTAGTCAATATACACAACACCGTCTTTTGGGTGCCCCTCCTTATCCGCAGCTTTAATGGTGACCTCCCACAATCCCTTTGAAGGAGCTCCCTGCACTTTCGTTACAGTTATGGCAGGTCCAAGCTGCTTTAGTATGTCTGTGGCCTCCTCTTCGGTTAACGTGTGACACGCCACACAGTTTGTATCACATCCGCTCATTCCCTCAGTTGTTGCCGTGTAATAAAACATCACAGACATCAGAAGCAGAGCAATAAGCACCAATTTTTTCATCACCTTTTTATATCATAAGGCCGGATATTTAGTCAATATTGCTGATTAAAATTTTTTTTTAAAATATCTGGTTTGTTTGATTTTACTTAGAAATACAAGCTATACTTAAGGCAGGATTACAAAGGGAAAGCAGTGTAAAAAAAATTGTGAGAGGGCAATTTGTGGAACTTGATGATAAAGATACAAAATTTATAAACCGTTTGATAAGAAGAAAAATCTACTTTCTTATCTTTAGCATATCAAGCACTCTGATGGGAATTGCACTCTTGGTTTACCACTTAATCAACAAAGACTTTAACGGACCCAGGTTTGTGCTGATCGTGTTCATACTGCTTTCCGGCAGACAAAACCTGAGACAGTACAGAATATCTCAACTGCTAACTAAAGTTAAACCGCTTATATTTATCAACAAACAGGAATAGTACAAGGTATGTCCGGCATTAAGGTAGAAATACTGGAGGGTTCTCAGAAAGGCAAACGGTTTCTCTTTAGTGGTTCTAAAGAGGTAATCATAGGGCGCTCTAAAAATGCTGATATACAGTTGTCAAGTAGCGACGGGTCAATTTCCCGCAGCCACTGTAAACTGGTGATGACAGCAAATCAATGTGTACTGTCTGATTTGCAAAGCAAAAACGGTACACTGGTTAACAGCAGGAAAATATCCAAACAGGTTTTAAACTCCAAGGACATAATAAAAATAGGGGATGTTCTTTTACGTTTTACACATGAAGAGGCAGGCACTACCCCCGTGTTATGCAGGCTGTGCGGGGTTGAAATAGTGAAACTGGTCAGTTACGATGGCGATAAGACAGACTCAGGAGACGCCCTTTGTGAGGAATGTCAAACAAACGAGGTTGAAACCTCTGAAAATATTGGCTTAATTACAGGGGATAAGACTGTTAAAGCAGCCGAAAAAACATGTCTTTGCAGCCAGTGCTCTAAGGATGTCTCAGACATTGCCAACTCTGATGGTATGGCTAACTTTTTTCCTCTTGCTGTATATATTTGTAAAGATTGTACAAACCGCATTGAGGACAAAACACAACACTTTGACTATGCAAACCATTATGCAACCATTGGAGAGTTAGGACGGGGCGGGATGGGTGTAGTCTATAAAGCAGTGCAAAGAAGTACCGGCAGAGTGTGCGCAATAAAAAAACTTCACCCATCAACTTTGGATGACCCCAGGCGGTTGAAACTCTTTGAACGGGAGATGGCGGTTCAGTCTGAAGTTACGCATCCTAACCTTGTTGCCATCACCGATAAAGGTACTTTTGGCTCAACTTACTACTTTGTTACTGAGTTTATGGCGGGAGGCGATATGTTAAATCTTATGAAAAAATCTGATAGTAAAACTCTCTCAGTTAAGACCGCTTGCTCAATTGCGGTTCAAATTCTTAAAGGGCTTAACGCACTGCATAGCAGAGGGTTTATTCACAGAGACATAAAACCTTCAAATATTTTAATATCCAGCCCAAACCAGGATGACTCACCGGTAGCAAAGATTTGTGATTACGGTCTTGCCAAGTCTTTTGAAAATGTAGGTGATTCTTTCTTTGATATAACCAGAACTCATGGCGGTTTTGCTGGTTCTCTTATGTACATGTCCCCTGAACTTATTAAAAACTACAAGTATTCAAAGCCTCCGGTGGATGTCTATGCCGCAGCAGTCACGCTCTATTTTATGCTGACAGGTAAATACACCGTAGATATTCCGGATGAGCTTAAAAATAAACCAATAACCGGAGACAGTAAATCCCAACGGCACCCATTAGACATTGTCTTAGAGGAGCCTCCGATACCAATACTAAAGCGCAGGACAGATATTCCACAGGTGTTGGCTACCGTCATAGACAAGGCCGTTACAAAGAACATTGAGGTAAGCTATCAGAGCGCCAACACGCTATGTTTGCTGATAGACAATATAATGGAACGCGAGGGTTGGAGGTCAAATGAAAAAATTACTTAAATTGTTGTTACTTTTGTCGGCAGTGTTTTTGATAGTCTCTTCTTGTGAAAAACAAGATGATAAAAAAGAGGGGATGACGGACAAGGTTCAGGAGATGGCCAAATCTCGGAAAGAAGCACTGGACAACTCTAAGGTAGTGGCGCAGAAAACAGAACTTGAAAACCTGAAAGCTGCTGCCAAAGCATTTAACGCATCTGAGGGCAGATTCCCTAATGATCTGGCAGAATTGGAACAGTTTTCCGGTTCGCCAATAGATAAGGCTGTTTACAACTATGACCCTAAAACCGGCGCACTGTCACTTAAGTAGGGGCGTACCCCTGTGTACGCCCTGATAATTGGGTAGCCACATGGGGCTACCCCTACTTACGAGGGGACTTTATACATGACTACACTGACTACATTATCACTTAAAGAGAAAGGGCTTTGGTCTAAAAACGATGTTATAGACAACCGTTACGAGGTTAGGGGGCTTGCCCGCGGCGGCATGGGCGAGGTCTATTTTGTCTATGACCGTGAAATAGGCAGGATGATGGCAGTAAAAACCCCGCTTCCCTCGGTGCTTAAAAACGAGGAGGGTCTTAAGCGTTTTTACCGGGAGGCTGAGGCATGGATAAGTCTGGGAATTCACCCTAACATCTGCTCTGCTTACTATGTGCAGGTGATGGAGGGAATCCCCCGTCTGTTTGTTGAGTACGTGGATGGCGGAGCTATGGATAAGTGGCTCAAAGAAGGACGCTTCTCAACTCTTACCGAGAAACTCGATATAGCAATTCAAATAGCTGCCGGTATGGATCACACTCATTCACTCATTTGGACAGACGAGGACGGCAAGGCTCAAACTGGTCTGGTACACAGAGACCTTAAACCGGCTAACATTCTTATGAGCAGATACGGGATGTCATTAATCACAGATTTTGGGCTTGTGGGCTTAGGTAGCTGGGGTAATGAAGAGACGTTAGCAGTTTCCGAAAAAAATAAAAGCATGATAGACCTTGTGTCAAATCAGATGGCAAGCGATGAGGAGGACTCATCAAACCCTTGGCAGACTATGACAATAGGGGGAGTACCGTTTGGCACTCCTCAGTACATGGCTCCGGAGCAGTTTGAAAATGCGCACACTGCCGGCATTCCTGCAGATATTTATGCTTACGGCTGTATTCTATATGAGTTATTTTGCGGGCGCAGACCGTTTGTTCTTACAGAAGAGCAAAGGCATGCCGTAATTTTTTATCAACTGATGCTTTGGCAAAAAATGCACACTGGCGAACCTCCACCGAATCCGCAGGACTTAACCGTAAATCTGGATGACGCTCTGTCCTCCCTCATGGTAGAGTGTCTTGCAAAAAATCCAGTGGGAAGACCCGATAGCTTCAAAGAAATCTTAAACAGGCTTCTTTCAATATACAGCCACTTAACGGGCGCACCGTATCCTCGCCCTGAGGCAAAATCCGACGACTTAAAGGCCGATTCCCTGAATAATCAGGGGGTCTCCTATGCAACAATTAATCAACTGCACCGTGCGGAAAATAGTTGGAAAGATGCGCTCACTGCCGAGCCTGAGCACGTTGAGGCTGCCTTTAACTTCACCATGCTTAAATGTAAAACCGGTGAGTTAACAGAAGATGCCGCAGTTTCTGAGATGCGAACCTTTTTGCGGGCTATTCATCACACCGGACAGGGAAAGTTTTTATTGGGTAAACTTCACCTCTTTCATGCCGATGAGCACAATGCCCTCAATCTGATAAACGAGGTAATCGCTGAAGGTAAGGAATCTCCAGAGGCACTGAAATTCCAGGCTTTATCAATAGCCAACCGGGAGGTTACAAGACAGGATACGATTTCACTTAAAAAAGCCGCTGACAGTTTTAAGTGGTTTTTAGACAACGGCAAAGAGGATCCGGTCGTGGCTGCAGGGTACTGCTACTGCCTGAGAGAACTTGGAGAGGACTATGCCGCACTCTATGACTCCCTGAGAGCGCGCTTTATGGAACTTCCGGACTCTCTGGATGAGGCCGTGTCTCAGTATCTACCGGGGTTTTCAGTGCAGAGGACATATTTTGACGAGTTCCGGGCGCCATGCTCCTTAGCGGTATCAGTTGACGGGCAGCATATCTACGCCGGTATGAGTGATGGCCATATAAACGTATATGATATAGCGTTGGAGTCTCCGACAGAGGTGTTTAAGCTCAGCTATGGAAAAGTCACTGCCATTGATATAAATCCCAAAGGAGACATCATTGCCTCTGGGCATGAGGACGGCTCAGTGCACATTCTTAACGCCTCAGACGGCAGCGAAATATGGTCTTTCAAAAAGCACACAAAAGCGGTGTCGGAAATTAAGTTTTTAGCGTCTAAAAATTATGTAATCTCAGCCTCAGCGGACAGCATAATTTTAGTATGGGACATAAAGACAGGGAAAAGTGCAGGGGCATTTAAAACCGAGGGAAAGCCGGTAACATCTTTAGCACTGTCGCCGGATTTAAAACAAGTTTATACTACTCATAAGGGGGGGCCTCCGTGTGTGTGGGAAACTAAAACCGGTAAACCTGTGCGCACATTTTCGGGCCATAAAAGCGGAGCTGTCTCAATTGCCTTAAGCAGCAATGGTAAACTTGCAGTAACCGCAGGAGCAGGGCAGTCAGCAGTGATTTTGTGGGACACTCAATCGGGAAAAAGCATTCACACCTTATCCGGCCACACAAGTCCTGTGCTATATGTGGGAATTAGCGCTGACGGAGAGTTTTTACTTTCCGCTGACGAAAGAAACCTCAGAGTGTGGGATATGAAAAGCAAACTCACGCACACTATTTTTAAATACAGAGGCCCTCTAACATGCGCCGCTTTGGGGTTAGCACAAAATAAGCTCACAATAGCACACGGTAATGAAATAATGGTGCTGAATTTCCACTGCCGATACGCGTTGTCATACACACTGGTAACTCCTGCCGCAATCCGTGAAGAGGAGATACGATACGAGTTTTCAAAAAGACTCTCCGTGGCAGCTCAGAAAATCAACCAGTCAGAATTCACCGAGGCACTAAATTTAATAGAAGGAGCACGGAGTCTGACAGGTTTTGAACAAAACCCGGCGGCAACAGAGCTCTTAACCACAATCCCGCTGATATATAGTAAAAAATTCTTAAGAGCAGGATTTAAACTAAGAGACTATCAGCATCACACAGATTCCGTAACCGCTGTTGTAATAAGCTCTGACGAAAGGTATCTGATAACGGGCGGTAGCGATGGTAAAGTTGTAAGGACTGACATTTCCCACCCCTCCCCCTCCTCCCCTGATTTGACAGAGATTACAGCGCCTGGACCGGTAAAAACGCTTGCAATAGATTATACGTCACATACGGTGTGCTTTGGCAGTGCTGAGGGGCAAATTCAGACGTGGGATTTAGATAACAGTGAGCGTATGAGCGACTTAAAAGTCCCAGTGGGGTCTGTAACGACTGTTGTATTAACCTCAGACGGCAGATACGTCTTTTCGGCATCCCCGGAAAGAACCATCCGTTTGTTTGACGCAATACATGGCAGATACTACGGCAGATTTGAGGAAAGCTCCGATGAGATAACCACCATAGCGCTGCACAATGAGGAAAGAACGCTAATCTCTGGCACAGTTAATGGATTGGTCATATTTTGGGACAGTGTAACAGGTAAAGCGCTTTCAACTGTTGAGGGACATTCGGGAGCTGTAAATTCTATATCATTCAGCGCTGACGGGGAGCATTTTCTTACCGGAGGTCAGGACGGCTATGTGTGTGGTTGGGGCACTAAGACAATGAAACGAGTAAAGCGTCACAGAGTATCGAATAAAGGAGTGTTAACTGCCGTGTTTCATCCTGATGGGAAATGCTTTGCAGTGGGAACATCCGATGAGACAATAAACATCCACAGTGTTGAAAGCGGTGAAATTTTGGCCACACTTCATGGCCACACTGATGGCGTAAATGCATTAGCGTTTACCCCTAATGGCTGGTACTTATACTCAGGCGGCAAGGATGCTACTGTGATACAGTGGTTTCTTGACTGGGAACTGTCAGAAGAGCAGGATATTAAAACTGATCAACCGCTTAAACAATCAAAGCAGATGGGGACACCGGCAATAATGCGCCCGTCTCTCATACAAGAGGAGATAGCCCAGAAGCCGACCTCTCATGAAATACAAACTAAAGCAGAAAAGAAAAAGAATAAATTTTTAACTGTTGCATTAGCTCTATTAGTGGTTATTCTCGGTGCGGCTTATTATGTGTATCAGAGCACAGTTACAAAATATAACTCAACCGAGATTAACAAAAAAAGTGAAGAGGACAGTTATTTTACTTTAGTGGCAGACTCTTTGAAATCTTTGGATAAGTCTGCCTCCGGATGTAACGCATCTGAGTTTAGCTCATACATGGAAAGCTATACTGTGTTTATAAAAAAGAACCGTGCAGAGGTTCAAGCGGCATATCCAAAGAGCCGTGAAAACATAACCTGTCTTCTGTCTGTACGTAAAGATGCCACAGCGGTGAAAACACTGATTTCAGAGATGGTAAAAGCCTCAGACCCTGCTGACTCACAAGCGTTAGAATATTTGTTGGCTTATATGGGAAACGATGTGCTTGCGCCTCTTACGGATTTGTTACGCGATGAGCAATTTGTAAAAGGAAACCCTGCGGGAGCTAAACGAATTGTTCATGTGCTGGCAGTTATTGCAACCGACGAGGCTGTTAATGAGCCTGTTACACTGATTTCATCAAAGCCCTCACTAACCGGAATAATATCGCCGTTTCTAGGTAAAATCATAGCATCCGGTAAAATAGAACCCGCAACTGCTTTGTCTCTCATTGAAAGTTTACTAAATAACTCTGACTACAAAGTTAGAAAAGATGCGGTGGCTGCACTTAAATATTTTAAAGGCTCAACAGCAAAAGACCTTCTTGCTAAAGGCTTATCGGATTCTAACAGCGAGGTTGCCGAAGAAGCTAAAAAGGTCTCTACTATGCACTAACTCTGTGTATATCTGCACCGAGCTTAGAGAGTTTATATTCTATTTTTTCATAACCGCGGTCAAGATGGTAGATTCTGTCGATAATTGTCTCTCCCTCGGCGGCAAGTGCTGCTACAACCAGGGATGCGCTGGCTCTTAGGTCGGTTGCCATAACCTGAGCTCCGAGAAGTTTGTTGACTCCTTTGACTATCGCCAAATTGTCCTCCACCTCTATGTTTGCTCCCATTCGCCTTAATTCGGCAGCGTGCATGAAGCGATTTTCAAAAATCGTCTCTCGTATGATACTTGTGCCATCTGCTACACACATCAGTGCCATAAGTTGTGCCTGCATATCTGTGGGAAATCCAGGATAGGGCGAGGTTGCAACCTCTGCCGCTTTAAGGATGCCAGCGTGCGGCCCGATTACTCTTAAGCCCCCAGCCTCCTCGTTTATATTAAGCCCTGCCTCCATAAATTTTTTTATCAGCGAGCCAATGTGTGTCACTTCACAGTTTTTTATTAATATGTCGCCTCCAGTAATTCCTGCAAAGGCCAAAAATGTGCCGGTCTCTATCCTGTCCGGTATTATACGGTAATTGGCAGGTTTAAGCTCATTTACGCCTTCTATTTCTATAAGCGGTGTGCCAACCCCTGTTATATGGGCGCCCATTTGGATTAGTACCCCGGCAAGGTCACAGACCTCCGGTTCGCGGGCTGCGTTTTCAAGCCGTGTTACTCCGTTAGCAAGCACTGCGGCCATCATCAGGTTCTCCGTTCCGGTTACTGTTACCGTGTCAAAGTTAATATCAGCCCCTTTGAGCCGCTCTGCCCTTGCCACTACGTAACCCTGTGAGAGGGTGATTTCTGCTCCCATTTTTTCAAGCCCCATAAGGTGCAGGTTTATGGGACGCGCTCCTATTGCACAACCTCCTGGCATCGACACACGCGCATACCCAAAACGCGCCATTAATGGCCCCAAAGTCAGCACCGATGCTCTCATTGTTTTTACCAACTCATAGGGGGCCTCAACGGTTTCCACCCCTTCTGTGTTTATCATAAGCGCTCCATCCTCATCAGCCCTTGCCACCTTGCCCCCCATACTCTCCAACACGGTTGACATGGTTTTTATATCTTTTAAATCAGGAATATTATAGAGGGTGTTTAGCCCAGGGCTCAAAATAGTTGCTGCCATAATGGGAAGCGCCGCATTTTTTGCTCCGCTTATCTCCACCTCTCCTCTTAGCGCTTTACCGCCTCTTATTAATAATTTATCCATTTAATTTTTCCCCTTTTCTATGGAAATAACTCTCCGGTCATCTCAGCTATCGTTACCGTCCTCAGACGGTTGTCATAATAAACATTTACAAGATCATTTCGTTTTTTAACCTTAACCAATAAATCATCAACGTCAGCCATGGACAGTCTTTTGGCCGCCACTACCGCATTCATACAGACATCAGCCTCACGGTGAAGAAAACTCTCTTTCACCAGAATGTACGGATAATCAGCAATGTACTCTTTATGAATCTCCCCAATGCGCCCGATAGCATAGAGCACACCAGCAAGGAATATGTTGTCTTCAGTTTCGGAATGTGAGTACCCGACAATTATGGCCGGGATATCAGAAAAAGGGTCCGGATTCTCACACACCACCTCGCCTAATATTTCAGGGACCATCCACGGGATTGTGCCGGATTCATCACTCATATTCCACAGGAGTCTCTGCACCTGGCCGCGCGCCTCTTTTGAATTCCAGTTAGCCATGCGCCCTATTATCCGGCCCGCTAACAAAGCAGCCCTCCAGCAGCTTTCCACACTTCTGTCGTAAGACATTGACACGAGTGCACTCAACGCGCGTTTGTCTTTCTTTACGAATTCCTCAATGCTTGAAAACTCCTCTTTCTCTATGTTTGCTTTAATAATTTGCTTTAACTGTCTCAATGACATCTCAGTTTTTTTAAGATTCTTTAAAAAACTTTCTTCCATCTGTACCCCCCCCTTGTTCTTTTAAACTGTATTGCAGCACTAATCATTCCTTTAACCCACTCAGGAGCGCCAAGGGCATGAAGGTGAGTGTAGGAGGCAAATACACTTTTGTAGCACACTCCATCCTGCCCATCAAAAATCCCCTTACCTCTTTTCATCTTAAAGGCAAAATCCATCTCCCCACCACTCAGTCCGCTTACCCGTGAGTAATGAAACTCATGACCCCGCAGCACCACATTTTTGCCAAAAAACGGAGTTTCCTTAATTGTCTCAACCACAGTGTAACCGTGTGCCTGAGGTTTTGACTGCATTTCAAAATCCATTGGGAAAACCCCCACCATCGGGTATCTTTTGCCATCCATGGATATGCTGCGGCCAAGGAACATTAAACCACCGCACTCGGCATATACGGGAAGTCCGTTTTCTATGGCGGTTTTTAATTGCGTCTTAAATTGTACATTTTCCGAGAGTTTTATTGCGTTTGTCTCAGGAAACCCGCCTCCAATATAAAGCGCATCAACATCTGGTAAATCCTCTTGTGTAATAGCGCTTATCTCTGAAAGCTCTCCGCCAGCTTTCCTTAATTCATCTAGATTTTCAGGATAGTAAAACTGAAAGGCGGTATCTTTTATGACTCCGATTTTTACATTTTCCTTGTTTTCATACTGTGGCTCTGAGACAACCGGAACGTTGAGAATTCCAGCGCCCATGCCAGTTTCCCATATTCTCTCAATATCTACGGAGTGCTTGACAAGTGTGCAGATTTCCGTTAGCGCTCTTTCAACCTGCATATGCTCATCGGCAGTTACAAGTCCCATGTGTCTTTCAGGCAAAAGCGGGGTGGATGTCTTTTTTAACGCCCCCACAACCGGTACGCCTGAGTATGTCTCCACAGCCTCTCTTATCACTGACTCATGCCGCTGATTAGAGACACTGTTAAGCACAACCCCTTTTATTTTAACTTTTGAGTCAAACTCCACAACTCCTTTAACTATTACGCCAACTGTTGTCGTTGCCTTTAAGCAGTCCACAACAAGAATAACCGGTGTGTCAGTAAGCACGGCAAGTGAGGCAGTGCTAAAAGTGCCCTTAGAGTCCACACCGTCAAAGAGACCTCTGTTACCCTCTATCACGGCAAAATCGGCGTCTTCAGAGTTTTTTGATATAGATTGAAGAATCCTGTCTCCGGCAATTATAAATGTATCCAGATTATAACACTGTGTGCCAGCGGCTTGTGAAAGCCATCCGGCATCAATATAGTCAGGCCCCTTTTTAAACGGTACGACCTTGCGATTGCCTCGCCAAAGCCTCAAAAGCCCTAACGATAGCGTGGTTTTTCCTGAACCGCCCCTAAGCCCGGCTATCACCACCCTGCCTACCGGCATTTACGTATCACAATATTAATAATTTCACACATTACTCTATTTAACTACTTAAAAATAAAAAAAAGCAAACTATGTGACATCAGATACCACACAAAAATCCTAGCAGACAATCCGGTCCTCTGTTACTCCTGGAACCATAACAACCCTTCATATCTTATCAAATATCACAGTTTCTTTATATTCAGTGATAATTTCAATTGCCGAGAGCTCATTGGGAGCTCCACGCCTGGTTGACACTAAAAAGTCCATACATCGCTGCAAAGGCTATAAAGGCGGCATTATAATGAAATGCCGGAACAACCAACACCCCTGGCAAGGCATTAAATGCTATCCCACACCAGAAAGCTGCTTCAATTTGTAGGGGTTTTTTGTAAATGAGCGCAAAAGATATGCCTATATTAGCAAAGATTATAAAATAGATATATAATATCGCAAGTTTTGTACCAAAATTTTCAATTATTATAGCTGGATATTTAAATGCAACTTTAAAAAATTCCTTTTTTAGTATATCGTGAAATTCCTGATATCCACTGATAAGAGAGCACCCTAAGTACGGCGGAGGGTTATCGGCTCCCGGCAAATGAGGATTAATTGACGTAACTTTATCAAACGCTACACTGTCTTCAAAAAATGGCCCCACTATAGGGTTTTCCACAAAAGCTAACCCCATATATAGATGGCTCCATAACGGATGTTTTGCAAGTATTTTTACATAATCAGGGTATTTTGTTTTCATCAAATTATCTCTTGCATCTATTAAATTCTGAGCATAAATGAAAGGAATCATAAAAAATATCACTATCAAAACAAGCATTATCAGTTTAATCTTTTTAGAGATATTCTTTGCTAAGACTATAAGAGCCACCATAAATAAAAGTAAGCCTGTTGCCGCATGGTTACGTATAAAATGTCCTATAGCGATTGTAAATGAAGCTATTGAATACAAAACAATCGAAAACCTGACGCTTGCCCGTAAAGAATACATTATCCATGGGACAAAAGCTATTATTAAAGCTGGTGGGATGATGTAAACTTCTGTAAGCCTTGTCATAGAAAAAATTATAAACATGGCTAAGAAAATAAAAGACACGGCAATTTGAAGATATAGTTTTCGATACAAAAAAAAGAACCCGACAAGGCCAGATAATAAAGATACCGCAGTAATGCCACCGTAGAAAACATTCAAAGATTGATCAAGCGACAACCCAAACCAACAGGCTATCTTTGGAATAAAGTAATAGATACCGATATCATCTGTAGGGCCTGCTACACCCAAAGCACCTTTATAAACAGCCACAAGAGGCTGCTTTGTTCTTAAATACCCATCTATAGCCGATTGCAACCATTCATATCTCACTCCTTTTACTACAAAATTATTCATTTCTTTCCTTTTTTTAAGTTTGCTTTATATTTTTCATATCAATTTACAGTTACTCTCATATTTAGACAGATACCCGCCTGTTTCAAGCCATTCTCTGGTTTTCTTTAATCCATCTTCTAAACTATAACGATAATTCCATAAAAATGTTTCTTTTAGTTTACCACTGTCACAACGCCATATATCGGTATCCCAAATTCTCTCAGGCATACTGCCCCAAACAGGGGGGTCATTGATTTTAAACATCGCTCTTGTAATTTCCACTATCTCCCTAAGCGAGGTTTGTACTCCTGTCCCAACGTTGTATATTGCTCCCAACTCAGACTGATGATTTTTTGTTGCAATAAGTGTATATATGTCTGTAATATCATCTATGTATATGTAATCCCGAGAAATATCAGGCCGTACCAATACCGGCAGTTTGCCGTAAAGTCCGTTAATAATCAGAGTGGGAATGAGCCTGTTAGGCTCCTCAAATGGTCCGTAAGCCGAATAAAGTCTCAGTGTTGATATGTTTACCTTGTGCTGTTTTGCCATATAGGAGCAAAACATTGTGGCTGAGGTTTTTGCCACTGCATAATAACTATTTGGCTCAGGGCAGTCGCTTTCCTTAGGAGCATTACTATTGTAGCCGTACTCTGATGAGCTTCCGGTGTTGATAAATGCTTCAAATCCGGTCTTTACTGCCGCACAAACTAAACTAACCGTTCCGGTAATGTTTGTCTCTATAATTTTATATACATCTGACTGCCACGAATAAGCTCCGTGGACGGCAAGATGAAAAATCCAATCCGGCTTGATTTCTTTGATTGCCTGTGTGAGTTGCTCCTCATTTGTCAGAGAAACCTCATGTATGCGTACATCGTTAACAATGTCAGCAATTCGCCACGGATTAAAACCAAAGCGAAGGAAAAGATGCACATCATGTCTTTGTCTAAGTAACGCCCTTGTCAGATTAGCGCCTACAAAGCCCGTGGCTCCGGTAATGATTACTTTTTTCATTTATCCCCGGCAGTAAAAACATACACAGCACAACATATTGATTTAACTATCGGAATATTTTCAACAAGACCTTCCACCCGCTTTAAACTTTTAGCCATCCAGTCAGGGCAAAAAAACGGAACAAGACCAGCATAACACCGTGTTTTGACATCAGCGCCAAGTTGTCGTATCCAAAAATCCAAAAGAGCTGGGCTGTAAGACTTCTCATCATGTTCTATATGGTATTTTGAAAACCGCTCTAATAATTTTAACACAGGGTTATAACCATTTGGCTCTACCACAACTGTCAACTTTGCCACTCTTATGGCCTCTTTTAACGCATCCTTTGGGTTTTCCATATGATGCAGCACTCCCCTTATATGCGCTATATCAAAGCTCTTTGATTCAAACGGCAGGGCACAAGCGTTTTGCACCTCAAAGCTTATATTTTCATCTGCGGTATTTCTCCTTGCTGTGTCTATCGCCTCATGGGCAGGATCAATTCCAATAATTTTTGAAACACGGCCACGATTGTAAATATCTCTTGTGAAAGTGCCATCCCCACAGCCAATATCAAGGACTGTTTTGTTTTTAAAATCTACCAGCTCCAACACGGCATCCGTAAGACGTTTATTGGCCAGATAACTGCTTAATAAGGCATTTGTAGTATAAAGGTAACCCTTATTGGCCTCTATATCGCGGTTAAATACCTGCACAGAGTCTTTATCTGAGTGTTTCATGGCGCTCCCTCCGGTTTCCCTGCGATGATGTAAATATTGCCCAGTGGCAAGAAAAATGACATGGCTGCAACTTTCGTATATTTTAAAAATGAAGACACTTCTGTTTTAAAATGTGATGGCAGCGGTAACAGATGGTTCAGGTAGTTTAACGAAATGCGGTTCATAGTAGTACCAACTTCTTTTATCTTAAAATTGTTAGCAAGAAACACTTTACTTAAGGTTTTCTCATCAAACAGGTATGTGTGCTCAATGTCAAAAATCGGACTCCTCTCACCGAGTAAATGGCTGGAAAGAGCGCTTACGTTGTGATTAATGCACAGGATGAGTCCGCCTGGTTTAAGAAGCCGGTAACACTCATTTAACAGTAAGCCAACGTCATAAATATGGTCTATCAATTGAAAAAAACAAATTACATCAAAGGTTTCAGATTCAAACTTACCAGGGTTCAGCATGTCACAAATAATATGCTGTTTCATATAGTCTGAGGCTTTTGAAATTGCATCCTCACTTGGCTCTATCCCACAAACATGGGTGAAACCAACGCTTTTGGCATATTCCAAAAAAAAACCGTTACCACAGCCTATTTCAAGAATTGATTCTTTTTTTTGCCCATATTTAGTCAGCTTTTTTAAATACCTTCCATACGTAATTTTTAAGTTCTCTACCTCATCCTCATATTTGAAAGAACTCTGATGGTAAAGCCCTGCGGCAACATCAGCAGAGACAACAGGGTCGGAACGAACCAATCCGCACCTGTTACATTTAACAATACGGTAGTGAGTTTTATCAGGCACTCTACGCGCCGAAAACTTTGTAGCATTAAAAGACTCAGGTTCAAAATTTGCCCCATATAGTTCTGTTGAGTTTCCCTCAGTGTTACAAATGGCACACTTTGTGGAGAATAGCGGCTTAGTGTGAGTCATCTTTATCAGCAGATTTTTTCGGTGAATAATTCATGTAACTTTCCACAACATACGGGGGACGGTGCTTTATCTCATCATACATGTGTGATATATATGACCCTATGATAGCAAAACACAACAGTTGAATGCTTCCCATAAATATTGTTACAAGCAACAGTGTTGTGTAACCTGATGGCGATAACTCAGGGTGCAAAAGCTTCATGGTAATCTGAACAGATGCCAATATAAACGAAATTAATAGAAAAAACAGAGCTAACACAATCATAAAATCCATAGGAACATACGAAAAAGAGAAGATAGCTTTTCTTGCCCAGGCCATGTTGTTAATCAAGGAATTGGTAGATTTCCCAAACATTCTCTCTGGCCTGAAGTACTCAACACCAGTTTGTTTAAAACCAGCCCAGGCACGAAGTCCGCGCATGAATCTGTTATTTTCAGGCAATGTATTAATTATGTTTACAACCTTACGATCTATTAAAGAAAAATCTCCGGCATCTACCGGAATATTAATGTAAGACATGTATTTGAAAACTCTGTAGAAAGCCTTATAAGCTATATTAAGAAACAGGTTTGCTTCTCTTTTAATTCTTACTCCATAGACAACGTCAAAGCCCTCCAACCATTTGTAATAAAAGCGCTCTATCACCTCAGGGGGATCCTGCAGGTCGCCATCTAACAGAACCACCGCATCACCAGAGGATATTCTCATGCCGCTTGTGAAAGCATTCTGTGAACCAAAGTTTCTTGAGTGGTTGATAGCAACAACTTTGCTGTCTTTTGATATCAGCTCCTCTAAAACCTCACGGGCATTGTCGGGGCTGCAGTCATTGACAAAAATAATTTCGTAATCAACTCCTATTTTGGTAAAGACATCCACAAGCCGCCTGTACATAAAAGGTATTGCCTGAGCATCCTTGTAACAAGCGATAACAGCAGTTATTTTTTTAGCCATTTTTCAGACACTTATCCCCATTACTTATTTCCTGCTCTTGAAGCCTGTGTATTAGCTTCTTAACACTAAATCCATTTATAAGCCGACAGGAGAAGAAGTAAAATGCAGGCACCATGTGTATAGGAAAGGAAACGTTCCGGTTTCCTATTTCATCAAGTATCAGATGAACCAACATACCTAAAGCCACAGCCCATAACAAAGGATTAGAAAAATAAAAAGCTGCAATAGCCATAAGCAAAATCAACTCATACGAGTGAAAAACAAACATTATTTTTTTCCATTTGAGGGATTCATCGAATGAAAAAAACGCCTGTATGTCAAATGGTTTGTCACTTTGTATTAGGTGGTCAAGGATATGGTCTATATCAATTAAAATCTCTGCAGCTACTGTTACAGAAGTAAATTCCCAACTCCCAGTAACTTTATACGCTGCAAGGCCAAGTGCTGCGCCTGCTATTCCGTGCCAAAGGGGTTTCATTATACTAATTCAGCTTATTGTAACATTTTGTATGGCTTATTTGCGTAATAAATTTGATACAACAATACGGTGTCCAATTAGAGATACCTCTCTGACAATATTAAAACCTGAGCGTTTTAAAGAGCCCTTGTAAAAAGATGGCCAACGATTGGTGAAATAATCAAGGAGCTGTCTCTCTTCAATTAGAGAATCAATGCGTTTTTTTAAAAAATTAACGTTTAAGAAAACTCTGTGATTTGACATCTGGCGCAGTACATTAAATGAAAGAGTCGGGTATGGTTCACGCATGATAAGTAAGCCGCCAGGTTTTAATATCTTACGGCATTGTTCAACAAACAATCCCCATTGCTCCTCATAGCCAATGTGATGTTGGATATTCATGGCCGTTATTATATCAAAGGAGTTTTCAACAATAAGCTCTGACATCTTTAAGACGTCACAGCAGAACATTTCCGCATTGATTTTTTTTTTGGCATGAACCAGCATTTCCGATGAGGCATCCACTCCACAAAGATTAATAAAGCCGTTTCTCTGTAAAAGTTTAAGGAAATCACCCATAGCGCAGCCACAATCAAGGACTCTGGATGTTCTTGATTGCGTTTGAAGCCCACTTAAATACATAAACAGCTTAAAGTTTAAATTAATAAGCCAATCATTGTGCTCATACAGGCCGACTAAGGCTTTTGTAGTATTTTCAGAGTCTTGCAAAAGCAAACACCTTTGCAAGCAGCACGTTTTTGGCTGCATGTAGTGAACGCCCTACGTGGTGGCGCACTAAGAAATCCCGTTTATCCGTGTAGCTTAGCAGTATTCTTGAAAGATAAAGAAAAGGGGATGCCAGACGGGACAATATCTCAGAAACCACAGTGTTTTGTGTTAACTGGATTATTATCGCCGATATTTCCTTATTAAAATAAAACGCTGCAAATATCTGAAAAGGGAGTATCCTGTATTGTTTATCCATGTTTACCTGAGACAGTAGTCTCATAGATGAGGCCCTAAGTCCATGCTCAATTTCTTGTTTGTCTTCTGCTTTAAGCATTTGTTTTGCGATAGCAATATCAGTTATTGGGGTTTTGGGATGAAACTGTAAAAATGCCAGGTTAACCCAGTTTGGATGTGTTGTTGCAATAAAGTCTAATGCCTCGGTTATATGCTGGTGTGTCTCTCCGGGCAGATTAGCAATCATATCCAGTTCGGTAAACATGCCCTGAGAAACGGCTTGTATGACAAGCGAGGCCATAGCCTCATTTTTCTCGTGTCGGTTCAGAATTTCTTTGCGTACCTGTTCATTTGCGCTCTGAAAACCAAACTCTAAAAGACAACAGCCACTCTCTGACAACAACTGCAGGCTTTTCTCATTGTGAATTAAAGGGCTTGTTTGGCAGTAAAAGGGTAGTCCCACCTCTTTTTTATATTTTACGGAAAACTCCTCTAACCAATCCTTTCTTGCAGCAAACACATCATCAAAAAACATGACATACCTGGGGTTAAACTTTTCCCTGGCGTGTTTAAGTTCTGCAATTACATTATCTACCGACCTTGTCCTAAAGTAACGCTCATTATATTCGTGGTAGAGGTTTTTCATGGATGAGCTGTTACAGTATGTACATCCGTAGAAACAACCACGTCCGGCAATTATAGTGTAGATAACGGAAAGATATGGATTTGTTTTGTAGTACATGGTTTTTTCAGGAAAAGGCAATGCGTTTAAATCGTGGGGAATGGCAGAAAGGCCTCTTTTAATGACAGAGCCGTTGCTCACACTCCAAACACCCTGCAATTGCTCTGCGGGCAATGCTTTTAATGTTTCCAAATTTGTTGATTGAATTTTTTCAAGCAATAATGGAAGTGATATTTCAGCCTCACCTACTACTACAAAATCAACCGTGTCATTTTCCAGTATCACCTCAGGTAAAAGAGTCGCATGAAACCCTCCACATACAATTTTTACATTAGGCAGCCTTTGTTTTATTAGGCGGATTACAGATAAATTATGCTGGTAAAATATGGTATAAACAGAAAAACAAACAACCTCCGGAGAGTGAGCACAAATAGCATCGCATACCTGCTTTGCAGTAAAAGAAAAAAAACTTGTCAAAAAAAAATCCTGAGCTAAATAGTCCCTTGCAAAAGAGGAATCAAAAAAAAGCCTGACATCATGACCTTTTTCTTTCAACACCGAGATCAAATATTGCACACCAAACGTTTCATATCCGTTATCGTAAAAAACCACTCTCACTGTTTAGTTACCTTCATTTTCGCTGCCCAAGGAAAAACCTGAAACCATCCAGCATTATGTCTGGAATGAGATTTAGGTATGCCGATGTCTCTATGGTGTTAATAGAGGAACAGCTTACGCAGTCGGCTCTGCGCTCAGGGAGAGCATCCCATGCCCGTTTGATTCCAACCTCTTTTATGTTTAGTCCGTCCAGGCAGCCGCGTTGAATGCAGTTAAACATCGTACCCTCAGCGTCAATACAGCCGTGAGTGTAGCCAATAACACAAGGTATGGGCTTATAGTGGGCAAATTTCTGCTCTGTTGTAATAAAGTTGTGATAACTTATCGGCCAGTGTAGTGACTTATCAATAGAGTAGAAGGAATTACCAATAGGGTAACCTTTTTCCTTGAGCTTTCTGTAACGGAGATAAAACTCCTTATACTCCTCGGTTGTAAGAGCTAGTGCCGGATCATCAGATTTGCCCAGATAATTTGGCGGCGATATTGTTATTGTAATTTTCATTTCCTTTGCCATCTCAACCAGAGCATCCATCTCAGTAAGGCTGTGCTTATTTAGCACTGCGTGAACCCTGACCAACATTCCGCGTGAAAGAGCGGTCTCAACTCCGCTTAGTGCCCGCTTAAATGTGCCCTGTCCTCGCATCTTGTCTGTTGAGTCCTCGGCTCCGTCTATGCTTATGCAAACACTGTCTGCTGTATCTATCTCATCAATTTTCTGCTTAATCAGAGTGCCGTTTGTTAGTATATGAAGCAAAATTCCCTTTTTTGTAATATGCTTTACAATTGGTCCGATGTCTTTGTGCATAAGTGGTTCACCGCCCAACAGAAATATCCACCTTGTGCCCATTTCATAGAGTTCATCTACAATTTTGATAACCTCATCCTTATTGAAACCAGCCCTTGATGGCTCGTTAAAGCGGTCATCGATGTTAACAAAACAGTACTTACATCTAAGGTTACACAAATTCGTAATGTATAACCCGACAAAAATAGGTTTTCTTTCTTTTAACAGTTTTGCTTTAACTATAGCTGAGCCAAGTTTTGAAAGAATCTTTGCCCGTCTGATTAATTTATCCTTATCTATACCAAACATTCACTTATCCTTTTAGAGTGTTTAAAGCGCTCTGCGCTATGTTTTCAGCAGAAAGACCACAAAGAGCCTGCATGAATTTCTGATTTCCAATGGGTCCCTCTATGTGTTTGCGTACACCCATTCGTACAAGCCTTAAGTTAAGTCCAAACTCAGCTATTGTCTCTGACACCAGAGAACCCAACCCCCCGTTTACATACTGCACCTCGACGGTTAACACTATCTTATGCCGCTTAAGGGCTTTAACAATGTCATCGGTCGGAGGTGGATTAACACACGACACAATTGCAATCTGAGAGCTCACACCAGAGGCTTTTAACATATCAGCAGCGGCAATAGCCTCAAACACTATGCCTCCCATTGTTATTATCAAAAGATCATCTCCGTCTCTTACAGTATCCATGTTGCCAATCTCAAATTTACCGTTAAGAGCCGTCACAAGAGAGTCCTCATCTTTTCCAAGACTGTAGTAAACCGGGCAGTCTAAATTCCATGAAGCTTTTAAAGCGCTGCTTGCCTGAGCGCTGTCAGCAGGCGCAATTACAGTTATCCCAGGCTGAATTCGCATCACGCTTATATCCTCCAGTCCCCAGTGAGTGAGGCCATTCAGCCCATAGTCAAAACCAGCGCCTACCCCGACAACTCTGACAGGGAGCTTATGCTTAATCGGGCCGTTACGAATAAACTCATACGTGCGCAGAGCGGCAAATGGCGCTATTGAATACATAAATGGGATAAACCCAGCCTCCGCTAACCCTGTTGCAATTCCAGCCATGTTTTGTTCGGAAACTCCAACGTTAAAAAAACGCTCCGGAAATCGCTCGATAAACGGCTCAAGCACCATAAACCCTAAATCCCCGGTTAAAAGCACAATGCGGCTGTCTTTTTGGGCTATATCTACAAGGGCTGTAACAAAAGATTTTCTCATTGTTTAATCTCAGAAAGGGCTGCTTTGAATTGCTCATCAGTCATTGGCATGTAGTGCCATTTCAAATTATTTTCCATAAAAGAAACACCTTTACCAAACACTGTGTTAGCAATTATTACGGTAGGGGGACCTGAGGTTGTATCAATTTTTTCAATAACATCTGTTAGCTTAACGGTATCATGGCCATCCACTTCAATAACATTCCAACCAAAGGAGCGCCATTTTTCGCTTAATGGTTCCAATGAGATTATATCTTTCGTATGACCTAATGCCTGAAGACCATTTAAATCCACTATAACTACTAAATTGGATAATTTGTTATGAGAGGCAAACATGACAGCCTCCCATAAAGCGCCCTCATTACACTCGCCATCACTTACCAGCACATAAGCTCTGTGAGCAGATTTCTTCATTTTTGCGGCAAGTGCGGCTCCAACTCCAAACGTTATTCCCTGGCCTAATGACCCTGTTGAGAAATCCACACACTTATGGGCACTCTCCGGATGAACAGCTAAAAGTGTGTTATTTGTGTAAAACGTATTGAGTTCCTCTTCAGATATCCAACCCTTCAGATAAAACACAGCATAAAGAGCCAACGCTGCATGCCCTTTGGAGAGAATAAAACGATCTCTGAAAGGATCATCAAAGCTATCTATCCTCATTATTGCTCCGTAGAGGACTGCCAATATATCAGCCACTGACAAAGCACACCCAATATGCCCAACATTAGCCCTCTTAGACTGAGTAATAATAAGCTCTCTTATTTTTTTCGAACTAAGCATACAACCAATTAAAGATAGTGTACAGTTTATAAGACAAAGCTGTCAAGTTTGAAGATTCGCCCCTCCAATATCAAAAAATAAAGACATAAATACCACTCCAGCCAGTATTCTAAAATACTTTTGATATACAAGCGCTTTTCTTTGTTTTTAATAGTACGCTTACTTTTTATCCTGAAAAGCTCTGTACTGGATGTAAGCATCTCTTAGGGACAGGTATGGATCAACTGCGGATTCTTTCAATGTCTGATAGTTATCTCTGTTAAGTGACAGGTTGTTAGTATATCTGTAGGCAGTCAATTCTAACGATTTATTGAGGCTGCCTACGTAATTGATTGGCTTTAGATACATATCACCGGCATAGCCAATGGAATCTCTTAAAGACATAGGCCCTAAAAACGGCCAGACTATGTAAAACCCGTGGCCAAAGCCGTAGTAGGCCAGAGTTTGCCCAGTATCTTTATCCTTTCTCTTCAAATTAAAGTCGCTTGAGGCAAAGTCTGCTAAACCTCCTATTCCCATTGTGCTGTTTATACCAAAACGTAATAGTTCTTTGCCAGCATCCTCAAGCTTCAGCTGCAGGAGTGCATTTACAAACCGTACCGGCATAAAGAGATTGTAAAAAAAATTATCCAACGCATCACGCACGTCCTCGGCAACAACAACATTATAGATGCCAGTAAGAGGTCTTAAAACAACGGTATAAAGGGCGTCATTAAATCCAAATACTACACGGTTTAATGGCTCAAGCGGATCGGCTATTTCGAAATCGGCAGTTTTCTCATCGTCGGCCAGTGGTTTTTCATTAGAATGTACATCGTTTTGCGAGAGCGTATCCGGCTGCTTTGTAGAATTATCACTTACATCTACTGACAAGACAGACGGCTGAGCCTCTGTGTTTACAGTTATTATTGAAGAATCATTATCTTCAGCTGCGGTTAGCGGAATCGCACAAAAAAACAGCATCACAATTATTAAAACACAGACTCTGCAGCTAAATATGTGCATGGTTTAACCCCTCATTGAAGTTTACTTGCCAGCAATCAAATCGTTATAACATTTAAGATCCCTGATATTTGTCAAATCAGTATCACTTTTAATGTTATTATATTCTTTATAGCCTTTGTCAATACTGCTTTTGAGAAATTCACATGCCTTCTCTGTCCTCTTAGTAACAGCATATGCACACGCAAGATTATATAAGACTGAGGGATCGTTGGGGGTTATTTCCAGAGTTTTTTCAAAAACTGGCATTGATTCCTCATAATTTTTATTTTTCAGATATGCAACACCTAAAAGCGGATATGTCATTCTATCATTAGGATTGATTTCTATAGCTTTTTTGAAATCTGCAATTGCATCGGTAAAATTGCCTAAAATGTAGTAGGAAAGCCCTCTGGCAGAATAGGCGTAAGCCATTTTGGGATTTAATTCAATTGCCCTGTTAAAGTCCTTTATGGCAACCTCGTTGTTACCAGTCTTTGCTGCTGCTATTCCACGGTTGATGTATGCTTCAACGTTTTTAGGAGATAACTCTATTGTCTTATTCATATCCTTTAAGGCCTCCTCAGGTTTACCAAGCTCTCCGTAGGCAGTCCCGCGGCCTAAGTAGGCATCTGCAGTTTTGGGTCTTTTTTCAATCGCAAGACTATAGGCGTTGATTGCCTCCTGATACTGTTTTTGAGCGGTAAAAGTTGCTGCCTTGTTCATCAACTCATTGTAGTCGTTACCTTTTGGAGAAAGGTAAAAGTAAGCAATTACGGCTATTATTACTGCAGAGAGTATTATTCCTACAGCCGGGATCCCTTTTCCTTCAGTTTGTTCCCCCTTATTCTCTTCCGGGTTCTGAGCTGATAATTCATCATTTGAATCACTCATATGGTCTCTCCTTTATATACTGCAATTTCATTTATGTACCTAACCGCCACTTTGATAAGATACGCTTTATGCAGACGTGTTGTCAATAGTTTAGACTGGGTTTATCTACTTCCGA
>JADFYB010000025.1 GCA_015233245.1 Nitrospirota bacterium
CCATTTAAAAATATAAAAATCCCGAAAAGCTTTGACCTCAGGCAACTGGATGCAATATCGTCATTAGCTCTGGTTGCTGTAGGCCTTTCTACAAGGAAAATCGGCGACAGATGATAAAAATAAACCTTCTTCCACTGGATGGGAAAGCAAGGAGAAGGAAAAAGGCAGCGGCACCGGTGCCAATGACTTTGGTGTTGTTGATTGTTGTGTTTTTAGTGTCCTCAGGTGCCGCTCTTTATACGTATTTTTACCTTTCAGGAAAGGTCACTAAAATGAAAAAAGACAAGGCTCATAAAGATATCCTGCTTAAGGACTTAAATGACAAATTAGGCGAGGTCAAAAAACTTGGCGAAAAACAGAAAAAAATAGAGGATAACATAAAAGTCCTTGGGCAGTTGACAGCAGCTCAAAGCCTTCCTGTAAAAGTGCTCGACGACCTGTGTAAACTGCTGCCGGAAAATGTTTGGTTTACAAAGTTGGACATATCCGGTAACTTGCTAAAAATTGAGGGGAAAGCTCTGTCAAATGACGATGTGGTTATTTTTGTCGAAAACCTCAAACAATCAAGCCGCTTCAAAGACACCGTGCTGCGCAGAGCAGTATTAGGTTCAACGGTTGAGGGCATAAATTCCGTTGATTTTGCAATTGATACAACAATAAACCCAGATGAGCCCAAAACTGACGCAACACAAGGAGCTGGTAAACAGTAGTGGAAAAGGTAAATATAGATATTAATAAACTGCCTCAGTGGCAGAAAATATTGATTGTGGTTTTACCTTTTATCCTCATAGCAGTACCGTTTTATCTTGTGGTGGTGGGTCCAAAGACCACAGAAATAAGCAAACTGCAAAAGGATATAAAAAGTGTGGATGAGAAAATAGCAAAGGCTCAGAAGCAGGTCGCTAACCTTCCTAAGCTTAAAGAACAG
The DNA here is from genome assembly GCA_015233245.1 of Nitrospirota bacterium. Lineage (GTDB taxonomy): Bacteria > Nitrospirota > Thermodesulfovibrionia > Thermodesulfovibrionales > Magnetobacteriaceae > Magnetomonas. The sequence goes on from JADFYB010000025.1 coordinate 929, forward strand.
TTGGCTCTTGCCATTAAAGCGTATGCTGAGATTAAAAAACGGCTGCCAGAGGAAAGTGAGATATCGGGTCTTTTGAAGCAGATATCCGATGAGTGCAAACTCTCTGGCCTTGCCATAGGCAGATGGGAGCCACAGGGCAAGTCGGAACACCCAAGCGGAATACTGTTTGAGACACGTGTTAAGATTGACATGAGGGGCACATACCACCAACTGGGTGATTTCCTGAGCAGGCTGACATCCCTTGAGAGAATAGTAAATGTATCCCAGATTGTCCTGTCACCTGGTGGTGATGTTTTAAGTATAAACTTAAACGCAAGCACTTTTACTTCTAAACCGGAACCGGAGGGAAACTGAAAAAACTGGTAGAAATAGCATTATTGTCAGTACTGGCAGTAATGTTTTTCCTTAAAGGCGTTTCATACGCTGAAACTCCGCAGGGTGAATCTGCAGAGTCCCCAGTGATAGATGTTCCCAAACCGGTGAAATATCAGTACAGTTCGTCCTCCAGGCGTGATCCTTTTATGTCCATCATAACTTTTAACAAAAGGATGAGAGCTGGCACCAAAGAAAACAAAAAAAGACGTGTCCTCACTCCCCTTGAAACTGTCGATTTAGACTCAATCAGGCTTTTAGGGGTTCTTTGCGACACTAAAGGCAAGCAACACGTGCAGTGCTCTGACAGACAAGATGGTGACCCAAAAGAGTATGAATTGTATGGTTTAGTGACAATTACCGGAGGAAAGTATTTTGTTGTAAGGAAGGGCATGCCGATGGGGCCAAATGGCGGGGTAGTGTCAAGAATTTACCTAAATAACAGAAATGAAGACAATCTTACAGGAATAGTGGTCAAAGAGGATAGCACAGACCCATACGGACGAGTGATTTCTATCAAGAGAAAAATCAGATTAAGAACTGAAGAGGAGGAGGTTGAGTGGCGGTAATTAGAAACGCTGTCTTAGCTTCTCTGGTGATTTTTCTGTTTTTTGGCTGTGCCTCTGTTGAAAAAAATAATAAGGGTAGTGACTTAGTTGAACAAAACTCTATCATAAGCATAGATGTTTCCGGCCTTAATATAAACGTGGTGTTAGAAAAGCCGTTTACGTATGAGGCTATACCGCAGGAGAATAAGTCAATAATAAGTGTTTACCTGCCAGGAGTGACCTCCGGAGCTTTTAAAGGTAAAACTGTCACCGGCGGCGAGGGGTCTCCAACAGTATCGGTTATAGGCTCTAAGAGTGTAGCTTCTGACAATATAACCCCATCTGAAGACAGCACCTTAAAAATACATTACGTTGCCGGTTTTACAATGAAAACTCTGTCTGAGGGCAATATCCTTAACTTAAAAGTAAATGCGATTGAAAAAACAGACAAACCTGAAACTGCTGGCACAGGCTCAATAACAGGCAAACTAATTACGGGCATAGAGATAAAGCAAGCAGATGGTGCCGTGGTTTTTGAGGTGAAAGGGGACGGTGCCCTTGTCCCGGATGTGTTTTCTCTTGAGGGACGAATTGTCGTTGATATTCCTGGCGTAAGGCTCGCAAAAATGCCCAAACTCAATGTGCAGACCCCGATAAAAGGAATAAGACACTGGCAGCATAAAGATAAAGTAAGGATTGTGCTGGATTTAACCGATAAGATTAAGTATGATGTACAGTTACTTAGTGACGGGTTCTCGGTGAGGCTCTACCCGCAGGGCAAGGTGGATGTGAGCGCAGCATCAAACACAGAACCGGAGGATTTGCATAAAGAGCCCGCTATGAAAGAGTCAGCGGCTCATGCGCCTGACTTTAAAGACCATCTCATATCGCTTGATTTTGTGGATGCCGATGTGGTCTCCGTTATCAGGCTTATATCTGAGGTAAGCGGCGCCAACATTGTGCTTGACCCTGGTGTAAGCGGTAAGATAACTATACAGCTCAGAGATATGCCTTGGCAAAAAGCTCTCGATCATGTCCTTGAGACTTCGCACCTTAGTAAGACAATCGAAAATGACAACACCATAAGGGTCTCCAGACTGGCAAGCCATGAAGTGGATGGCTATGCAGAGGAGCCTGAGGGGCGTACGATAATAATAAAAGACTTAAACATAACACTTACAGGGCTGGGTGGAGGCGCAAAGACGATAAGAAGGACAAATATCACATCAGAAAATGGCAAACTCTCGCTTGATTTGAATGTGACAGTGGATTCTGCAAAACATTCTGCTAAGAATTCTGCTAAGTCAAAGAGCAAAAAGAAAAAACATCGTAAGAAAAAAAAGGGAGCGGCATAATGTCCTCGGAGGGTCTCATAATGTGTTATATGTGTGTAAACTGCTTTAGAGTTAATACGTGAGGGAGGTTAAGTGAGAAATATGGGTTTACCACGAAAAGGTATCGGATTATTAGCTGTGGTGTTTGTGTTGTCATTATCTGTGTTTTTTTTGGCTGCTTGTGCATCCAGATTTAGTGTTAAAGAAAAAACGCCGGAGGAACGTGCTGGCGCAAAAGTGATTAAAGCTGTTGATATATATGATTATGCCGTAAGGTTTACAATCTCCTCGGACTTTGATTACACGGTGACAAGAGACAGTGATCCTTTCAAAATATTTGTTGAACTAAAGGGAGTAGAGCCAGGCCGTTTTACGGAACGTACTATATCTAAAAAAGATGGAATATCTGAGATAAATTTCCAAACAAAACCCGGGCCTGTTGTTTCCACAATAGCGGAAATAACCTTGCAGGCTCCTCTTGAGACAACTCACTTTGTCAGCGGTGGCGTATTGACTATAAACGTCTCAAAACAAGCCGTGGGAGACAAAGCGGCAGGAGCTAACACGGATTTTGACGGCCTTATGGAAAAGGTAAGCTCTGAGCAAGCAGAACCTGCTCTTAAAAAGGCCAGCTCTGTAACAGGCGTACAGTTTAAGCATGAGGACAGCGCCGTACAGGTGGTCATTAAGGGAGATGGTAAGATGGTTCCTGAGGTTTCAAAGTACGACGACCGCCTTGTTATTGACATTGCAGGGGTTGATTTGAGTGCCATAACGCCCGATAAGGTGGCTGCCCCTGTGAGAAGCTTTAACTGGAGCAAAAAACGCGGTGGTGTTCGGATTGAAATGGTACTTGACAGCGGAACCAGCTCCAAGGTGTTATCCGGCCCTGACAGTCTTACTGTGTCTTTAACAACGGCTGATATGGCTGAGGCCTCAGTAAACAAAGCTTTTGAGATGCCCTCAACTCAAATGGATGACTCTAAAACGGCTGTCGGCAGAAAATTAACTCCGCCTAGCTCTCCAACACCCACCCCTTTGCAAACCGAACAGGTCTCCTCGGAGACATCAAAACCTGTGATAAATTCTTGCAACGGCAAACCCCTTCCGTGCAACTCACAAAGTACGTTGGTGCTGGATTTCCAAAATGCCGATGTTGTGTCGGTCTTTAGACTGCTGGCTCAGGAAAGCGGCTGTAATATAGTGGTGGACACCGGAGTCAAAGGGACAACAACCATGCAGGTGAAAGATGCCCTGTGGTACGAGATTATGCAACTGATACTTAAAACTAATTCACCAGCGCTGGGCTGTGATGTGCAAGGTAATATCATAAGAATAGCCACACGGAGCACTCTTGATGCTGAGCAGAAGCAGGAGAATGAGGTGGCAAAGTCTCAAAAAGAATTAAAAGACATAAAAGAAGAGTCCGAAGACCTCGTGACAAAAATATTTCATATAAACTACGCAAAAGTTGATGACGTCAAAGCATTCCTAAAAACTCAGGAAAACAATATGCTCTCTAAAAGAGGAACGATAACATCAGATGCCAGAACCGGCTCTTTAATCATCAGAGATGTGGCAAGAGTAATGGACGAGATAGACAAAATGATTAAACGTCTTGACAAACCAACGGCTCAGATACTAATAGAGGCACGAATCGTAGAGGTTTCAAATAACGTGTTGGATACTCTGGGAGTAAGCTGGGGCGGATACCAAAAATATAATTCAAAAGACGGCTGGAAATTAGGCACTGGTGTTACCTCACAGGGCAGCCTCAGTGGTAATTCATATCTTGCGGATTTACCAACCGCAGTAAGCGGCACGAGCAGCAGCATAATTATGGGATTTTTAAACGCTCTTGGCACCCTTGGCCTTGACCTTAAACTACAAGCCCTTGAGTCTGCCGATAAGGGTAAGATCCTGACTAGTCCGAGGGTTTTAACAATGGATAACCAAAAGGCTACAATATCTCAGGGTGAGAGCATTCCGTATCCTCAAATATCCACCTCAGGCGGAGCAAGTGTCGTTTCAGCTGCTTTTAAGGACGTGACTGTAAACATATCGGTCACACCACAGGTGACACCGGACAATTCCATCATACTGACTGTAACCATAAGCAAAGAGGACTATGTCAGCATGACCTCAATCGGTGGCTCTGACGCACCCAGAACAAAGAAGATTTCAGAGGATACAAAAGCACTCATAAAAAATGGAGAAACACTGGTTCTCGGAGGAATATTTAAACAAGACCTAAAGGAATCCGATGAGGGTACAAAGTGGTTAAAAGATATCCCAATATTGGGTTGGCTGTTTAAGACTGACACGGTAACTAAAAACAATAGTGAATTTCTGATATTCATAACACCAAGGATTCTAAACAGAGATGCAGAGGATGGCACGTCAGGGTAAAGCATGGTTATAAACCAGGAAACATGGTAGGTAATGCCGCATTTAAGAACACTCTCCGGTGGTGAGTCACACGGTAAGGCAATAATTGGCATAGTGGATGGGCTTCCGTCAAATCTGCCCATAGAGGCAGAAGATATAAATGTGGATTTAAAGCGGCGCCAGATGGGCTATGGTCGCGGCGGACGAATGAAGATAGAAAGTGACCGTGTTGAGTTTCTTTCAGGTGTCAGGTGGGGAAAAACGCTTGGCTCACCCATAACTCTGAAAATAGATAACCGTGACTGGAAAAACTGGGAATCAGGTATGTCTGACGATGCTGCTAAGAGCGGCAGTATTGCTGCTGTAACAAAACCGCGTCCTGGGCACGCTGATTTGCCGGGTGTAATAAAGTATGGTTTTAAGGATGTAAGGAATGTGCTTGAAAGATCATCGGCACGTGAAACTGCCGGGAGAGTGGCTGTTGGAGCACTGTGTAAGAAGTTTATAGGAGAGTTTGGCATAAAAATAGGAAGTTATGTGATAAACATAGGCGGCGTTGGCAGGCGGTATTCCGGAGTTGACACTGCTGACTCTGCTGCGCTTAAGTTGTTATATGAAAGTGCTGAGAAATCTGATGTCCGCTGCCCGTATCCTGAGGATAGTAAGCGTATGGTGTGTGCTATTGATGAGGCTAAAGAGCAAGGCGACACTTTGGGCGGGATTTTTGAAGTGTTTGCACTTAATGTGCCTACAGGGCTTGGTAGCCATACACAGTGGGATAAGCGGCTTGACGGCCTGCTGGCACAATCGTTGATGGCAATTCAGGCCGTAAAGGGTGTTGAAACAGGCCTTGGGTTTGACATGGCAGTGCGCCCAGGCTCTCAGGTCATGGATGAGATATTTTATGAAAAAGGCAGTGGATTTTTAAGAAAGACAAATAATTGCGGAGGAGTGGAGGGAGGCATATCTAATGGTATGCCTATTGTCATAAGGGGAGCTATGAAACCCATTCCAACCCAGCGAAAACCTTTAAGGTCTGTGGATATAGAAACGAAATCTCCTGTTGAAGCAGCCTATGAACGCTCTGATGTCTGCGCAGTACCAGCTTGTGCAGTTATCGCTGAGGCAGTAACTGCGATAACTATTGCCGATTTAATGCTCACAAAGTTTGGCGGCGACACTATGGATGAAACCATCAGCAACTTCAACAAATATATGGAATATATAAGTGAATTTTAAGAAATATACGGAATGTTAATCCGAAAGATAAAAACTCGTTAAAGAGGTGATGTTATGACAAAAAGAAGCAAGAATTTATTTGTGCTATATTTAGCAATACTGGCATGTATAGTTTATTTAAGCGGTTGTGGCGGAGGTGTGGCAGATAGCGGCAGCTCATCCTCCTCCAGTGGCTCTACAACAACCGTAACAACCACAACCAGCACATCTGACAACTCAACCAGCAGCAGCACAACCACAACCTCTGTGGCAAGCAGCACAACAACGACCACCATTCCCCCCCCATTAGACAACTTAACAAGCAGTAGCTCAAGCTCCAGCACTACTACAACGACCACCGCCACACCCACTGTATCGTCGTTAACTGATCCTAACTATTCCAGCTGTACAACGGTTGATTTTCGTGGAATTAAGTATGACAGTTTTAAATACTACAATTTCATTATAGTTGGTGACGCAGAGTACTGCAGCGCTACAGATAGCAATAATGTAACTTATTATTTTTATAATAAAACGATTCTGACTTCAACCGATGCTGTTAATTGGAGGTTTAAGGCGGCTCGTACTAATACATATGGTAGCATTGATTATGGGTATGGCACATCCCTCTACGGAGTTGCCTATGGGGCAACCCCATCTTACATAGCTGTCGGTATGCGCGGGTCTTTAATATATTCAGATGATTCCACATCATGGTCATATATAAACGGTGACGATAACACCACTGTTTTCTATGGTGTGGCTTATGCTGGCAATACTTATGTAGCAGTAGGGGCAAACGGAGTAATAAAGACCGTAACCTCAAATGGTATCCCAAATTATGTGACTAATTACAGTAACTGGACTACCGCTAATGTTGCAGGCTGGACACCTCAGAATCTCTACAGAATAGCATACGATAACGCTACCAGTACTTTTTTTGCGGTGGGCGAATCAGGTACGCTCTTAAAATCAACAAACGGCACAAACTGGAGCTATACGTTCATGGGTAGTATATCAAACCCACTTGCACTTTATGATATTGTACGCGGCGACAATTACACCGGTTTTGTTAAGTATGTAATGGTTGGTGAAGCTGGCACCATATATTCCTCCACAGACGGCAATACCTGGACCTCGCGTAACAGCGGCACTACTGCTAATTTAAACGGTGTAGCCTATGGTAATAATGAGTTCTATGTTGTTGGCGCAAGCGGCACTCTTCTGCATTCTTATAATGGGGAAATATGGGACAATAGAACATCCGGAACGACTCACACACTTTTCCAGATAGCTTATGGCAGCGGTAATTTTGTGGCAGTGGGCGAGTACGGAACAGTGGTAGCAATGCCACGACCCTGAGTCTTGTTATTTGATAGAGGATATAGATTGAAAAACATTGTTTTAATAGGTTTTATGGGAACCGGTAAGACCACGGCAGGAAAGATTCTTGCAAAAGAACTGGGGATGAAGCTTGTGGATGTTGATGAGGAAATTGAGTCAGAAACCGGTATGACTATATGCGATATATTCAAAGAGCATGGGGAGCCATCCTTTAGAGATAAAGAGACGGAGATGGCTAAAAAGATTTCAAGCGGTGGTGGCGGACTTGTCATATCAACCGGAGGAGGTATCGTACTAAGGGAGGAAAATATAGCCTGTTTAAGGCAAAACGGCTTGATAGTTTGTCTTATGGCAACCCCTGAGACCATACTTCAGAGGACTAAAGACTCCACAGATAGACCTCTTCTTAAGGTAGAAAACCCCTATGAAAAAATCAAAGAGCTGTTAAACCAGCGAGATGTCAGATATCGTAATTCTGACATAACCATAGAGACAGACGGTAAAAGCCCAATGATGATAGCTCACGAGATCATAGAGCACTGGAAAGCGGTGCGCTGAGGTCTGTGGAAAGTCTGTGTTTAGAATTAGGGCCAAGAAGCTACGAGATAGTAATAGCTGGCGGCTCTTTAGACACTTTAGGACAGAGACTTTCAGAGCTCAAAGTGGGGCAGAGGGTTTTTGTAATAAGTAATCCTTTTGTTTTTTCTTTGTATGGCGGGACGGTTATAAATTCACTAAAAAAAGCTGGGTTTAGTACGGGCTTTGTGCTGGTTCCTGATGGTGAGGAGTTTAAGGACCTCAGTTGGTTGTCTTACATTTTAACAGAGCTGCTTAAAGGTGGTCTTGACAGAAAATCAGCTCTTGTAGCGCTTGGCGGTGGTGTTATTGGGGACATGACAGGCTTTGCCGCCTCTATTTATATGAGAGGCATTGACTACATTGCGGTACCGACAACACTGCTTGCTCAGGTGGATAGCTCTGTAGGCGGAAAGACCGGAGTGAATCATCATCTTGGTAAAAATATGATAGGCACTTTTTATCAGCCTCGTCTTGTGCTTATAGACACAGATACTCTGCAGACCCTTCCGGAACGTGAGACCATAAGCGGCATCGGGGAGGTAATAAAGTACGGAGTAATTAAAGATAAAGATTTCTTTAGTTATTTAAAAAATCACAGGGAGCAGATTCTGAGAAAAGAAGACTCTGCACTGACTCATATAATCAAGCGCTCATGCCAGATAAAGGCCGAGGTGGTGTCTTTTGATGAGAGAGAATCGGGGCTCAGAGAGATATTAAACTTTGGCCACACAATTGGCCATGCCATTGAAACGGTTACCGGCTACACGAGGTATCTGCATGGGGAGGCTGTGGCAATAGGTATGAATCTTGAGGGGAAACTATCAGTAAAATTAGGGCTTATTGATGAAAAGCAATCGTATGACATTATGGATTTGATAGAAAGTTACGGCTTACCAGCTACAATTACATCGCAAAAACTCAGTGTCAACTCTCTGCTTAATGCGATGAGTTATGATAAGAAGGCAGAGAGTGGAAACCTGAAATTTGTATTGCCAGAAAAAATCGGCACTGTAAAGGTACTAAAAGGTATAAATCGTGAAGACATTGCCTCGGTGTTAAAGGGCTGAAAGGGATAGGATATAATGGGATTCGTTGATTCGCTAAAGACTGGTCTGAAAAAGACGCGAGAAGCACTTTTTATGGACGTAGAGACGCTTTTTTCAGGCAAAGCGGTAACAGAGGAAACGATAGAGGCTTTTGAGGAAATCCTTTTTACCTCTGACATAGGGGTTAAATCAACAACGGAGATAATTGAGGGGCTTAAAGAGGAATATAAAGCTGGTAAAATAAAAAAGACAGACGATATAAAGGTTTTCCTAAAGAGCACTATGACGGCAATACTGGGGATGCCGCAGCCGTTTGTGCTGTATAGAGAGAGGCCGTTTGTGGTGTTTTGCCTTGGAGTAAACGGAGTGGGAAAAACCACAACAATAGGCAAGCTTGCTATGAAGGCAGTTTCAGAGGGGCATTCAGTAATCCTTGCAGCAGCGGATACTTTCCGGGCGGCGGCCATTGAGCAGTTGGATGTTTGGGCAACAAGAGCCGGGGCCTCAATAGTTAAACACCAGCATGGATCTGACCCAGCGGCTGTTGCGTATGATGCTGTAGAGGCAGCAAAGGCCAGAGGTATTGACCTAGTAATAGTGGATACAGCAGGGAGACTGCACACAAAAACTCATCTAATGGAGGAGTTAAAAAAGATAAAACGTGTGATAGGCAAATCAGTTCCAGGCGCCCCGCATGAAACCCTTCTTGTGCTTGATGCCACAACGGGCCAGAACGCACTTAGCCAGGCAAAGCTTTTTAATGAAGCAGTGGGTGTAACCGGTATAGCGTTAACCAAGATGGACGGCACATCCAAAGGTGGAATTGTGCTTGCTATAAAAAAAGAGCTTAATATCCCTATTCGATTGATAGGAGTTGGTGAGAAAATAGGCGATTATCAGGATTTTATACCTGGGGAATTTGCATCAGCGTTGTTTGACTGACACAGTTAAAGAGTTTTCTATAAGAGTACCGCCTGTTACAGGCTCTTGTATCCAGCATCCCGATATATTTCTTTTTAGAGGTATTGAGTTTTTGAGTGTTTAGAGTATATACTAACTTGGTCTTAATGAGGCGGTGTAGCTCAGGTGGTCAGAGCATGCGGCTCATATCCGCAGTGTCCGGGGTTCAAATCCCTGCACCGCCATTCGTAACATATTGATTTATAAAGGTTTCCTTAAATTCTTATGGCAGACTTGGGACAATTACAAATAAGACGAATTTCTATGATTGACAAAAAACCTTTTATTGAACTGGTTTATAAAATCTTGTTCGTAACCAAGGTTTACTTAACAGTCTGTGAGATAGTTAAAAACCGGCACGATAAGGCAGGGTGTGTTTGAAGGTTATATCGTGGAACTAAACGACTATTTATTTGATAATCCCTTTAATATTAAAAATCTTGATTTACTCAAAAGTGAATTTGGTAAAAATCCATCTTTATTTGTACCTTTCATTGGCGCTGGACCATCAAAAGTATTAGGTGCGTCAGATTGGTACTATTTATTAAAAGATTTATATAAAAGTTTTTCACTAAAGACAACACTACCAATGGGTAAAAATAGAATAAAATACCACAAGAGATTTTCTGATCTTTATAAGAAACTTGATGAAGAAAAGAGAAAACATTTTTTTGAAAATATCTTTAAGTTTATACGTGCAACACAAACAAATTATACAGCATTTCATATTGAATTGGTAAAATTATTTCAAGCATTTATTACTACAAATTATGATTCACCTATAGAAAAAGCATTTATTGAAAAGAAGAATAAATCTTTAAGTAAGTATTATTTTACACATAGTGATATTAGCAAACTAAAAGATGGTATAATATACCTCCACGGTCATGAAGATACTGGTTTCGTTATCATAAGAACAGAAGAATATAATTATTTTTACCCTAGTGTGCATAATAAGAAGGGAATATCTATTCTGGAGGATTTCCTTATTGAATTATTTAAAACTATGAACGTAATTTTTATTGGGTTTAGCTTTGATGATTTGTACATTAAGAATTTTATTCATTATATATATGTCAATGTTGTTAAAGATTCTCCAGAGTCTTTCAAGCAGTATCATTTTTGGTTAATTGATGAAACAGTGAAAGCTTTTGACGAAACTAAACAAAAAGCGAAGATTCATACTGAAAATGGCCGGACAACAGAGGCGGAATCTGAATATTCTAAATTTTTTACTGGGAATTTGAATATCAGGCCAATTGTTTACAAAAAAGATCAACATATTTTTGTAGAAAACTTGTTTAAAACACTATATAAACCTCAACCTGAACCAATGACAGTATATGACCCAAGTAATTAAGCGAGGTAATGAAATGGATTATTACGAAATAGCCAACAAGATAGATATTTTGCTCAAAGACAAAATAACGCCAGAAAAATTTACAGATCTTATTGATTTAATAAAAAATGACACTTCGTTTCAAGATTACTTCTTTAAGAATGTTAAATCCACAGATTGGTTTACGCTCCTTAAAGAAAACGGATATTTTTCACATGACAACGCTCTTTCACCCGTTCTATCTGAGGACAAAAGTTATATTACAATGCCTGAGTGGAATGTCCTCCCTTACTTAGAACTAATTTCCCTTCAGGTAAATACTAAAGCGAATAAAAGTTATATTGATGACTTGATTGAAATAATCAGCAAAGTAACAGAACAACATATAGACAACTATAAAACATGGTGGTATTTTGCAAAAATACTTTGTAATTTGCCTACATATAAAATAGATGATGAAATAATTGATCTAATTCCGTTTTGGCTTGATTCCAAGTACGACACATCATTACAAGGATCTGAAATAGTAGAAAAATTGTTACCCAAATTTTTGAATAGCAGTAAACCAGATGACTGGGGAAAGGCTGAAAAAATTATTGAGATAATTACTAACATAAAGGAGATTATTCATAAAAAAGAAGAACGTACTAACAAAGAAACAGATTTAAAAAGTGCTGCTTTTAAAAAGGCGTTAGAAGACTATGATGAGTTTGTTACTGTTATTGCCCCATATTACCTTTTAAAATCGTTCAAGGTAAACGCTGTTAAAGTCGGAGAAAAATGTACCGAAAAGGTTATTTTCACAATTGCCGACAGATTAAATACAATTTTAAAACAGAAATACGGTAAGGAAATAAAAACTGCAGATCTTTCATATATTTGGTTTTCATCACTCTATTCTGAAACGGACATTAGTGAACCCAGGGCGGATAGAATATTGGTAACTATACTAAGAGACGTCCTTCTTTCAAAAGCAAAGCACAATACCACTCAAACAAAGGAAATAATAGGCAAATTTCTAAGCAATGATTATAAATTCCCAATTTTTAAAAGGATCATATTGTATGTAATTGGAATCGAGTGGGAATCATATAAAGATACCTTTAATAACATGATTAAAGGGGAAAAAGGACTTTATTATTTTAACGATCAACATTACAGACCGGAACTTTATAAATTACTCGAAAGTAATTGTAAAAAATTTACTCAAGATGAGAAAGAGCGCATTGAAGAAATAATAGAGCAAGATACACAGCGTGATAAAGATGCTGAAAATAAAGAAATGTATAGAGCTTATAGGAAACAACTGTGGTATTTTGCTTTAAAATCAGATCCGAAATTTAAGGCCCTTTATAAAAAACAACATAAAATATACCCTATACCGAAAGATGAAATACGTCCTGAGGCAATATATCATCGTTCATTTTTTGGACCTGGCCAGTCCCCGTTTACTAAAGGAGCGTTTGACGAATTATCAAATGAAGAGCTTGCAGGGAAACTCAAAGCATTTGAACAAAAGGAAGAATGGTTCGGGCAAAGTGACGTACCAACGGTTGGTGGGCTTGCAGAGCATTTGGAAGAAGTGGCAAGAGAAATGCCGGATAAATTTATTAATGATTTGAATCCATTTAAAGATACGGGGTACATTTATGTTTATTCAATTCTTAGTGGAATAAAAGATGCGTGGGTTGCAAAAAAGAACATTGATTGGGGCAAGTTATTTGAATTCATCTATGATTACATAAATAGCGTTGAATTTGAAGGAGATACGCTTAAAGTTAAATATAATAGCGCTAATCACCAATGGATTATTGGAATTGTCGCAGAGATGATTCAGGAAGGAACAAGAAATGATTTATGGGCTTTTCCTGAAAACTATTTAGAAGATGCAAGGACGATTATTTTTCTGCTATTGGATAAATCTGAGGGAAATAAAGATGTTAAAGAAATTACCGATTATGATTTTCATACTTTAAATTCCCCTTTAGGCAAGTCATTAAAAGCTCTTGTGTATCTTTCATTAAGAATTAAACGTATAAACATAAATGACGATTTCAAATGGTTATTTAATAAATTTGATGACATACTAAAGAGGAAAGCTATCGAGGCATATGTCTCTCTAGGTAGTTTTTTACCGGATCTTGACTATTTAGACAATGCGTGGGTAAAAGATAAAGTTCATAATCTAGAAAAATATTATAATAGTGAAGATGTCGAATATTGGGAAGCCTTTATGGATGGCCTTCTTTATTCTGGCAAAGTCTATCCAAAACTTTTTGACTTAATGAAGCCACATTATCAATATGGTATTTCTTACTATGATAAATTCAAGAAGGATAGTAATAAAAAGCTTTTGATTCAATACATTTGCGTTTATTATCTTAAAGACACTGAAGATATTAGCAAATCTGATAGCCTATTTAAACAGCTTATTAACGCATGGAAACCTGAACAGATAATTGAAATTATTGACTATTTCTGGATGAAAAGACATAATTTAAAAATAAATAAAAAAGAAAACAAAGATTTCAAACCAAAAATAATCGGATTTTGGAAATTGATCTATAAAAGATACAAAAAGACGAAAAAGAAAGATTTGACTGCTGACGATAAAAGAATTTTGTCTTATGTCTCAAAGTTAGCGATATTCCTTACAGAGATAGATGATGAAAAATCTGAATGGCTTAAATTATCAGCTCCGTACGTTAATGTAGATTATAATTCAACCTTTTTTATTGAAAACTTAGATGAACTTAAAGACAAAGGCGACAAGGTTCAAACGGCTAAATATATTGGAGACATCTTTTGGGAAATGCTGAATAACTCTACACCTGAGCAGCTCCAAATGTATATTCACACATTAAAGGATAATATTCGTTCAATAGTGGAATTTCTTTATGATATGGGTACAAAAGAAAACGCCAACAAAATTTGTAATAAATACGGTAAAAATAGTCAGTTTTTTTTAAGGGATCTTTATGAGAAAAATAACCCATAAGTATAAAACCCTTGTCAATAATATCCTTTCTCATGGACAACAACTCGAACCACCGTGCCTCCTTATTCTTTGTATGTTTATTTTAGCAGCCCCATAATAAATGACATATTGAAAATCTTATTTTTAAAAGATGTCAATAAACATTGAAAATTGACCCATCATCGGTGTAGAATTTTGACATAACAAAGTTTTATGAATAAACGCATAAATATAAAAGATTTGTTCGTTGCCGTTGTGTTTTTATTGGCTTTTATATCAGGCATATTGGCAGATGCGTATATGCTTGATAAACTTAACATTATGAATAACATAACGGGGCGTGCTGGAATATTTATATTGGTTGGTGTTCCGATAATGCTTGCAACTGGAATGTGTATCCCATTAATTAAATTCCTAAAAATCAATACAGGCAACTTGACAACATTTCAGTACATAATTAATGTGCAGGGAAAATTGCTTGTGTTGTTTTTGATATTGGGTGTTATAGGACTTTTTCTTTATTTGTATTTTTTTTACTGAATTGTCAAGCACAAGCGTCTAAATGAGGCGATTGTTGTTGTCAAATTAAGGAAATACCCACCCCGTGGCAAGACCACGGGGAATTACAAGTTAAAGCAGTGCTAATAATTATACTACTACGGTACGTTAACAGGAATATATGATATACCTGTTAATAACTTATTATCAGGTTAGATTTCATTGATGTTTTTAGGTGTTTAGTGATATTATAGCCATTATATATCATCACTTTATCGCTATTATTTGATAAACATTCTACAACTATTTGTAAGCCGGCTAAGGAGAAGAATTCTATGGGAAAAAATGAAGTAGTCGTCGTAGCGTACGTGAGCGCAAAAGCCGGCCTGGAGACGCAGGTAAAGGAGGAGCTTCTGGCACTTATTGAGCCAACGAGGAAAGAAGACGGGTGCATAGGGTACTATCTTCACCATGACGTGGAAAACAAAGGGCGATTCATGTTTTACGAAATCTGGCGTAGCATGGAAGACATTAATGCGCACTTTCAGACCCCCCACATCACAAACATCGTGGGGAAATCCGATCGGCTCTTTGATGAACCCGTAAAGATAACAATGTGGAAAAAGCTTGATACTTGACGTTCTCAAAAACACTTTAAGGATACTGTTTATTTGAACAGTTTCATAAATGAAGATATAGAAAATTCGGTTTTTTAAATGATACTAAAAGTAAGTTGTTGACAATGGCTTAACATCTTTACACTGTGGCTACAAACGGACAACAGGTTAATTTGCTTCTGTTTTTAAGCGACGAAAACCCCATACAAAAACAGACCAGAACTGATGTCGGCTTTATGGTAAACTATTTTCCCCCTCTTTATCGGCTTTTGCTTCTTACATAAATCTTTATCGGAGTCCCTTTAAACGGATACTCTTTTCGTATCATACCCTCGATGTAACGTATGTGATGGTCTCTGACAGCCTCCTTGTAGTTTACAAAGATTGTAAACTGGGGAGGATTTATATCCACCTGAGTCATGTAAAACACACGGGTCTGCTTACCCTTATGAAGTGGCAGCGCACGGTTTATCATCTCCGAAAGATTGTTTAACAGCCCCGTTGTTACTCTCAGTGTCCGCTGTTCCATGACCTCATCAATAATTGGAAACACCTTGGTTATTCGCTGTTTATTTATACCGGATGTAGTTAAAACTGATGCATATTTGGCAAAATTTAACTCTCGTTCAATTAGGTCCTGAAATTCGTGGAATGCCTTTTCTGGCTCTTCTAAAAGATCCCACTTGTTTACCAAAATAATCATTCCTTTTCCAGCTTTGTCTATGAGGCTTGCAATCTTTTTGTCCTGCTCGACAACCCCTGCTGTGGCATCAATTACTAAGATTACCACATCCGCCCTCTCTATGCTCCGTATTGCGCGTATTGAGGAAAACCTCTCTACGTCATAAGTTATCCGGTTTTTCTTTCTAAGCCCTGCCGTATCTACCAGCATATACTTACGCCCATAGAAACTGCACAGACTGTCCACAGAGTCGCGGGTTGTGCCGCTAACGGCACTTACTATCATCTTCTCTTTTCCCAGCAGAGCATTTACAAGGGTTGATTTGCCAACGTTTGGCCGCCCAACTATTGCCACCCTCGGATAATCCGACGGCGGCTCTTCATAATAGGACTCCGGCTTAAAACGGCTTATGACTTCATCCATGTACTCATCAAAGTTAAAAGCGTGCTCGCCGGAAACCGGTATAACTGAAGCCCCAAGCGGATAGAAATCCGGTATTCTTCCGGTATTTTTAGGGCTGTCTATTTTATTAACAACCCAGATAATCTCCTTGTTGTATTTTCTGATGACTGAGGCAAGCTCTAAATCTCCGGGCGTAAGCCCATCCTTACCGTCAAGAACCTGAACAATTACATCGGCCTCCTCAAGGCCAATCAGAGCGTGATCCCTGACCATGGTCAAAAGTTCGTCCTCATCACCTATAATGAACCCGCCGGTGTCAATAACCGCAAACTTTCTGCCCTCCCACTCTGCCTCTCCGTATATTCTGTCCCGCGTCACGCCGGGCTCATCTTTAACGATAGCAGTGCGGCTTTTGGTCATTCTGTTAAAGATGGTGGATTTCCCCACGTTTTGCCTTCCGGCTAATACTACAATTGGTTTAGGCATTATGAGGCCACTTCAAATATAAAATCTATTTCTACCGGTGAATTAAGGGGAAGTGAGACAGCGCCGACAGCAGCCCGGGCATGTCGCCCGTTTTCTCCCAAAATCTGAAACAGTAAATCCGATGCCCCGTTAATTACCTCAGGATGTCTATAAAAATCCTCACCGCATGATACAAAACCTGTCACTTTTACACACCTCCTGATTTTATCCAAACTGCCGATTGCATCTTTGACAATGGCAAGAGCATTTAGCACAACCATAGCGGCATCCTCTTTACCATCTTCAATGGTTATTTCGCACCCTACCCTGCCGACTCTTGTGAGTTTACCATCTCTGAATGGGAGCACTCCGCTCAAAAAGAGCAGATTTCCGGCCGCAACACAGGTTACGTAGGAGGCCACTGGTTTTGGAGCCTGTGGGAGAGTTAATCCCAAGGATGAAATCCGTGCTTCAATATTCATAGTTTGTTGACGTATTATAACATGAAGCACTGTGTATTGTGTTTAAGACTTTTGTTCTTAGCCTTGCTTATTTGGTGCTTTACTAATCTGGTAAAATTAAATATACTATTGTTGTAAGCAGGAAGGGACTTTTAGCAAGAGAACTTGAACAAGTGCCTGAATCATATATAGATGAGGTTCTGGACTTCATCCATTTCCTAAAGTCAAAGACTATAAGAGAGGGATTGACCATTGCCTCTGCTAGCGAAACATCGCTCAGAAAAGACTGGCTAACGGCTGAGGAGGATAGAGCGCAGACAACCACATTGTGCTCTACAAAATTGGCGTCCTTATGCCAGAAAAAACAGTTGAGGTAGTCAGAGCCGTGGTCAACATTATTGAATCATAATACTGACCGGCAAACAATAGAGTTATGGTGTCTTGTGAGCTATTAATGCCCAAAAGGCTGTTGCCTATGAAAATAACGGATTGTGGAATTAGTCCGGATAGCTGCCATAATCTATACGTATCCCACAGTCAACACAGTTTATGAACTCCTCTCCTTCGCACCTGACGTAGATAATAAGCCCACAACTGCCGCATACGACTCGTAATCCGTCATTATCTCTTATAACAGCAGAGGTTATCTGATTCCCTCTGATGGGAATTATAGAGATTGGGTACCGCCGTATATTAAGCGGTTGTTTGCAGTTATTACACGTATGCTCGTCCATGTCAAGGGATATGACGTTATCGCTCTGGCAGTTAGAGCACACGGTATGATAGTTATCGTCAAGGCCATATCTCAGATAGTATTTATATACGTTTAAATCCATATTATCTCCACTTATAGTTAATTATATAGCAGGCGGGGTTTTACGCGCAACATAAAAACAAATTTAGATTAACCGAAACACCTAACTTGTTAGAGCAGTCTTAAGTGTTGGAAAAACCAAACCCTATCGTTAAAGTAACCCACCAACGCGTTGGAGCAGTCTTGCAG
Organism: Nitrospirota bacterium; assembly: GCA_015233245.1. Lineage (GTDB taxonomy): Bacteria > Nitrospirota > Thermodesulfovibrionia > Thermodesulfovibrionales > Magnetobacteriaceae > Magnetomonas. Next base: position 19,162 of record JADFYB010000025.1, read on the forward strand.
ACTGCTCCATAACGTTTTATCCTTTAATTTATACAATATACTACCTGATATTTGTTCATCCTTAGCTTAGTCTCAATCCCAAACACTGTGGAGCAATCAACATGATTACTCCAACGCAGGAACACACCTCATACAAGTAGCTTCCCAATAAGTAAGGGATAATCCGCAGATGACGCAGATGACGCAGATGACGCAGATATGATGCAAATATAAATCTGCGAAAATCTGTGCAATCTGCGGATAAAATTCTTTTTCTGAATTCTTTATTTATTCGGTATCCCAAGCTCCTCTGGAAGCCCAATACGCCCCAACACGGCAGAGGCCGCAGCTACGGCGGGATTTGAAAGATATACCTCCGATTCGGTGTGTCCCATGCGTCCGACAAAGTTTCTGTTTGTGGTGGCTATTGCCCGTTCTCCCTTTGCCAATATTCCCATGTATCCGCCCAGACACGGGCCACAGGTGGGGGTTGAAACCACCGCCTCGGAATCAATGAAGATTTCCAAAAGTCCTTCTTTCATAGCGTTTTTGTATATTTCTTGCGTTGCAGGAATCACTATCATTCTGATATTTGGATTAACCTTGCGTCCTTTTATGACAGAGGCTGCCTCACGTAAATCCTCCAGCCGTCCGTTTGTACAGGAGCCCACTACAACCTGATCAATACTGATATTGGTAAGCTCCTTAGCTGGCTTAGTGTTTGAGGGAAGATGAGGACATGCCACTGTGGGCTCAATCTTTGAGCAGTCATATTCTTTAACTGCGGCATACTTAGCGTCCTTATCAGATGTGTAAAAGCGAAACTCTCTCTTCGCTCTCTTTGTAACGTATTCTTTAGTGATGTCATCAGGCACAACTATACCGCTCTTACCTCCGGCCTCAATTGCCATGTTGCACATGGTAAGCCTTCCGTGCATAGGGAGAGCTCTGATAACCTCACCCTCAAACTCCATTGCACAATAAAGTGCCCCATCAACTCCGATGTCTCCAATCGTGTGGAGTATCAAATCCTTACCGCCTACCCATTTGTTGAGTTTGCCGTGATAAATAAATTTCATACTCTCCGGCACCTTAAACCACAGGTACCCAGTAGCCATAGCGGATGCGACATCGGTAGAGCCCACACCTGTTGAAAACGCTCCAAGCGCCCCATATGTGCATGTGTGGCTATCTGCCCCAATTATGACATCTCCCGGCAACACCAGCCCTTGCTCAGGCAAAAGCGCATGCTCAACACCCATCCGTCCTACTTCAAAATAGAGGCTAAGCTCCTGGTCTGTGGAAAACTCCCTCAGGAGTTTGCATTGCTCTGCCGCTTTAATATCCTTTTGTGGTACAAAGTGATCGGGAACAAGTGCGACTTTGTTTTTATTAAAAACTGATTTAGCTCCTATTTTCATAAACTCTTTTATCGCAATAGGTGCCGTTATATCGTTAGCAAGAATAAGGTCAAGTTCGGAATTTATAAGCTCTCCGGGCGACACAGCCTCTTTCCCCGCATGAGCAGCAAGAATCTTTTCAGTTATAGTCATTGGCATTAAAAAAAACCTCCGTATTATAGTTTATTGATGTATTGTAGCATGAAGCCCAAAATATAAGGAATAGATAAGGGAGCAGTGAAGCGCCATTTCTCAGGCTTATTTCTCTACGGCATTGTTTTTGATTTATCCTTAACCTTTCGCCATTTGTACCAAATGATTTCATTACTTCCTGAGGGATAGATCAGTCGTTTCACCTTGCGATATGGTTGCCCAAACAGCAGATTGTACCACTTATTAAACCCTGTGCGTTTGGTAAGCGAAAGTTCATCTGGCGTTATGAGATCAGAACGAAAACGCTTCTTATGTTTATACAGATGGTAGATGTCCTCACGGATGAGTTTGTTAAAAATCCAGTCAATTACTTTACCAATGAAAAACCACTTTACCGGCTTAAAATAAACGCTGACCTGAAAATCTATGAGATAGGGTTTGTTATCAGTGCCAACTATTATATTGCCAAGTTTGTTTAAATCAAGATAGAAGATTCTTCTTCTGTGGACTTCATCAATTATCTCTTTTAGATTACTAAAAAAATCGTCAGGTAAAACCCCCTTATACTCGTGCAGGGTTATGCCCTCAATAAAAAAGTGAAAATACCCGCGTTTGCCAAATCGCGGGCCAAGCGCTGGCACTCCAGGAATGTCTTTGATTTTCTCATAAATCCTGTACTCACGTCTTGAGAAAAACTGAGCCAGCGGCCTTAAGAAAACTCCAAAGATAAACCTGAAATCTGATAGTTTAAGGACATACCGCAGCCCACCTTCACTTTTATAGAGGACATTAACAGAAAAGAAATCATCCTTAAGAATTTTTTCATAAAAAAACTCCTCTCCACCTATCGTTATACTTTCCGGGGTCTCTCTCATACCTAAGAGATATATTACAATTTTTAGCCCTTTATAGTAAAATACCATAGTGCCAGCAATACCGATATTAATGTACCACCATGTCAATGTACTTATGGAAAACTCTGAAAAAGGCAGCGCCTTTATCACAGTGGATGTTGATACGTTTGAAAAACAGATGTCTTTTCTAAAACATAACGGTTATACGACTTTAACAACATCAGATTTTTTAGAAATCATACATACCGGCAAAATGCCGCCAAAACCGGTGATGATAACCTTTGACGACGGATGGTTGGATAACTGGGTTTATGCCTATCCGATATTAAAATCAATGCAACTAAAGGCTGTGTTTTTTGTTATAACAGGGCTTATTGGAGCATCAGGATTACGAAAACGCATGGATGAGGGGTTTAACAGGCCTCTTCCAACCCACAGTCAATGTAAGGCAGCGCTTGAAACTAATAGCACAGAGGTTATGATGTCCTGGGATGAACTTTTGGCAATGGAACAATCAGGCCTGATAGATGTTCAATCACACACTTATACACATATCAGATGGGACACCCTATCGTATGAAAAATCCGATATGCTAAACCACTTGTACAAAGACATTGCATCCTCAAAGGCAGCTATTGAGGAGCATTTAAGCAAAAACTGTACAGCCCTGTGCTGGCCCTGGGGAATATACACGGAGGATTACATAAAGGCAGCACAAAAATCCGGATTTACCCTCCTTTTTACCACTGAAAAGGGTACCAGTGCTGACACACTAAGGCTTAAACGCATTCCAATTGGAAACATCGGTATCCTGAACTTTAGGAAAAAGCTCTTTATTAACTCTCACTCTAACCTAAGCAGCCTATATTATAAAATACTAAAATAATCACCGCTATGAAAATACTTCACACCGAATGGTCTGATGACCTTGGAGGGCAGGAAAAACGAGTTCTTGCCGAGGCAATTGGAATGCAAAACCGCGGGCACCATGTTGCTATTGCCTGCCGTGAGCATGCCAAACTCCTTCCTGAAGCAAAAAAAGTTGGCATAGAGTGTATCACGCTGCCATTTAGCTCTTCTTTTGATATTGTCACAATGATTAAACTGTACCGTTATATAAAAGCCATGAAGTTTGACATTGTTAACACTCATAGCGGAAAAGACTCCTGGGTAGGAGGCATTGCAGCAAGATTAGCTGGAGTACCAGCTCTTGTCAGAACCAGACACATCAATATCCCATTGAAAAGAAACCTGTTAAACTTTATCCACTACCTGCCACTGTCGTTTATAACATGTGGGGACACCATGAGAGAAAACCTTATACAAAATTGTGGTTTTCCTGAAGACAAGGTTGTAAGCATCCCAACCGGTGTTGAAGATCGGTTTTTTAAAGTAGTGCGAACTACTGAACTTAAAAAATCTCTTTTTAATCTACCCACCGATTCCATCGTTATTTCTAATGTCGGAGTATTAAGGGGCGTAAAAGGGCATGAGGTCACTCTCAAAGCAGTAAAAAAGGTGGTCGCAGAGATTCCGCAGGTCTTGTTTCTTTTTGCCGGAGACGGCCCTAAAAAAAATTCGCTCTTAAAACTATCCACAGAGTTAGGAATAACCAAACATGTAGTCTTTGCTGGGTTTATAAAAGATGTAACCACAGTGTTTGCCATAAGTGATGTATCGGTGCTTTCATCCCACTCAGAGGGCATCCCTCAGAGTATTTTACAGTCTATGGCGGCAGGAGTGCCGGTTGCAGCAACAAAAGTAGGCGGAGTGCCTGAGGTTATAGAAGATGAAAAAACAGGGCTTCTGATTCCTCCAAATGACCACGATGCACTTTCAGCAGCAATTATTAGATTAATAAATAATCCCGCACTATATAATTATCTGAGTTCAAATGCAAGGGAATTTGTACTAAAAAACCATTCCATCGAGGTAATGCTCGATAAAACCGAATCGTTATATAAAGCGCTGATGTGTAATACTCGATAGCAGCTGAAATAAGAAATTACTAACCGTTTTTTGACCTTTTTATTCGCACGCAATCAGGTGTTATACTGACAAGGTTTTCAAATAAATCCTCTTTAGATAAGTTACTGAAATAGTTCTCAAATATTTCAAGAGTTTCATCAACCCGACGTTTATATATTTTAACGACAACAATACCTCCACACATCCTCGGAGAGAACCGTAATATTCTGGTGAAATCCTTATCCATAGTTACGATTATTCGCTTTTCCCTGCAAGCAATTTCATATACCTCATCATCAGAAATACCACTTAGGTTTGCATCCCGTACACTAAGAACATCATTACAGAGACTCTCAAGGTAATTGACTATAGGTGCAAAGAGATTTTCATCTGCAATTATCTTCAAGCAATAATTCCAACCTCTTCATCAGCAAGCATGGATGCGTAGTTAAGGCATTCCATTATATCTTCGTCTTCTATGTTGGGATATGCCTTTTTAATATCTTCAAAGCTCTCTCCTGATGAAAGAAGGTCAAGAATCATATGCACGGGAATTCTTGTTCCACTTACACATGGTTTACCGCTACATATTTTAGGGTCACTTCTAACTCTTTCGATTATTTTACCCATATAACGAATACCTCCTCAGCTATAACATATTAGAAGAACTCCAATATAATAATATAACAAATAAATCGTAATCATTTCTTAATGAAATAAAAAGCTGCATGTTAACAAAAAAAGAACGAGAGAGCTATGCTCTCTCGTTCTTTTTGTTATTTATTGCGACTAACTATTTAAAACTGTACTTCAGTGTCAAGAATGCTAAACTTGCATTGTATGACGGATCTGAGTATGCACCTGAAAGGTAATTTACATTACCGGCGTTATCAGTTATTGTGTATGTGGATGGGTAGTTGTTGTAACCATAGTCGTCATAGGCGTAGTGCTGGTATGCGTATCCAGCTGACACCGAGAAGTTATGAGTAACATTCCACATTACTTTAGCCAATATCGTGTTCAGTCTATAGACGTCAATGTTTGGAATGTCTATATTGCTATTATTCTGTGAGGGAAGTATGGTTGTAGCAGTGCCTGTTGGGCTACCCAGGGTATTAAGAGCTGCCTGGTTTAATATCGTGAAATCACCGCTTCCATCAGATCTCACTGAATCATACTGAACTCTAAGTGTTACTTTTTTAGGAATCATATAAATATCGATTCCTGCACCATAATCCAGGCTTTTGTCCCTATATGTTAGATCCCAGTTATAGTTAGTTGCGTTTTGGGTTGCACCGCTAGGATCATCATTTCCAGTTCCGCTGGAGGTGCGCATAAACTGATAGGTTTTAAGATCTTCTAAAGCAAGATAACCATTCAGCTTTACGTACTTGCCAATTGCATAGCTGGCATCAACATAATACTCATTGGTTGTGCTGTTTCTTAAACCAATTACAGTATCAACATATGCTGATCTTTTATAGTTGTAGCCAAGCCCTATGTCCAATGTTTCAATAGGGAAAATATCTACGCCTATTTTGAGCTTATCCCTGTTCTGTGATCCGGTGTCAAATTCGTTCTTGTAAATCGCATATCTATCTGTTGCTGTAGATATATCGGAGTTATTTGAACCATCTCTGTTCATTCTCTCATACGCTATCTTAGCAGACATGAAATCAACCCCTGCCCACTTCAAGCCAACATTCCAAATATTGTCAACAGTCTTGGGAATGTCGTATGCCATATGCCCACCATTCAAAGCAATTGCATTGTGAGTGTTGACATAATTAAAACCACCGAAGAGTACAAAATGAGCTGGCAGTTTGTATGAAAGATCCACTCCGAAATCGCCCTTGGTATAATTGACCGGAATATAATTATTTGTATTTCCGGTATTTGAGGTTACTGATGGGTCATTAGATTTATTTTCCAGGGAGCGATATCTGTAGAAAATGTTGCCATCGAGAGCTGCGATAGGGTTAGTGTTCAGAACAAAATTATAGTTCTCGGTATCAACCTTACCATGCCACGTATTGTCCCCATTGGCGTAAGTATAGGTGTATGAGGGGTTGCGATTTGTGGTCGACTGGCCAATCAGAGAGGAGGTTAAATATGTTGCATCAGATGTTGTCTGACCACCATTTATATTTACGCTAAACCTGCTGTTAAAGGGAAGTGCGGCTGACCCTTTAAATCCGTAATTATAGTTCTGATTGCTCGGGGGCAGTGTCATGGTGTCAGTTTGCCCAACTCTGTTTGGTATAGTGGCACTTCCAGCATAAATATTCTGGAAGTAAAGGTTTTCGTTGCTATTAGTGAAATCGGTGTAAGTAACATAGGCAGAAGCAAAAATCGGCTTTGTTATGTACCCTATCTCACCCTTTAAAACATCCGTTACGTAATCAATCGGCTGAGGAAATTCAGTAACCGGACCGCTTGAACCATTGCTATTTGTAGCGGAAAGTGGTCTGGTTCCATTCCTTGACTCTCTACTTGCGGAAAACTCTGCGTAAAAAGGTTTGAGAGCGTCCAATCTTATTGCACCACCCTCCTGCTGCCTGTCTATTGTGTAGTCTAAGGAGTTCCATCTTGTTGCCGGAGTGGTTGCATAACCGGTCATTGTGGTCAGGTTGTTTGATCCTGCACCATTATATATGGTTTTGTCGTTCAAAGAGTAGTTATGGAGCATTTCTTTATACTCCAAATTATACTTGACTATCCCATATATTCCACCATCGAGTTTGTAATGCTGAGTGTCGTAGCCGATATCCTCAGCTTTAAGGTAAAACCAATATTTATCGTCGTCGTATTTCAGTTTGACGCTGCCCAAAAAATAGTTTTCCTTATTGTCTCTGTATTCGTTGTATTTCGATGGATTGCCTGTTAAGCCGACAGTCTGCCCCGTCATGGTTATTTCACCGGACAAATTAGGTATCTTCAAAACAGGTTCTCTGCCGCTGCTGGCACTGCTGCTTCCATCCGTTGAGTCTTCTGCAAAAGCCAAACTAAACGGCAGGAGTATCAAAAAGATTGCGAGTACTGCTATCTTTGCTTTCATTGGTATCCCTTTTATCATTTTTATCCCCCTATCTAATGAATCTTTGGCCATAAATTCCAGGACCATTGCTTCCATGAAGATTAATATGACAGTTCACACATGCCCTGAGAGTGGTTTTAATCATGGTTGAATAGTTTCCTATCGTAGTCTTACCAAATGTGGCCGTTTCGTTATAAGTTGCATTACCATGACCGGTACCCTGGTGGCAATCTTTACAAAGTTCTGGCACACGCATGACGAGAAGCCGTGAATGATTGCTGCCGTGAGGTGAGTGGCATGTCACGCAATTCTCTGCTACTGGGGGATGTTCCCACATAAACGGACCTCTTTTTTCAGCATGGCACTTGTAACACAGATCGTTGACAGATTCCGCTTTAAGCATCTTAGCATTTAACTCACCGTGAGGATCGTGGCAATCGTTACACAGAACCTTGCCTTCTATTATAGGATGGTGAGACTGCTTATTTGCCTGTACTCTGATGTCTTTATGGCAATCAAAGCAAAGGTCTGGCTGAGTTTTCTTTAAAAACTTATCGTTTTTACCTATCATAATCAGATGGCAAGAATCGCAGGAAACACCAGATGCCGCTGCACTATGTTTGCTGTTACTCCAAAATACCTGTGCCTTGTTCTCCTGATGACATTCCAGACACTTTGCGCTCTTTTCTTTTGGATCAACCTTTTTGCCAAAGTTAAATATATCTACGCCTCTACCACCGCCTTTTTCAACGTGTTTGGCGCCGGGACCATGGCAGGTTTCACATGCAT
>JADFYB010000194.1 GCA_015233245.1 Nitrospirota bacterium
AGTTTCAAAGACAACATTGTCGTCAACTCCTGAATCAATCAGTTTAGATATAAACCAGGCAATTGCGATTTTTTTAGAAATGTGTGAACTTTCCGTGTCAGTGACAAGGCTTTCCTGGTCAATAGCTGTTTTAATTGTTGTTTTAAGAGCCTTAAAACCCTCTGCTGTCAGTTCATAGTTCGATTTCCTCGCCTCTTCTTTTGCTCGTATAACGGCATAATAGTATGATATGTGTCTAAAGGGCACGTGCAGAAATGTGTCATTGGATTTACCTGCCCAGTTGACAAGCATTTGAAAGTGTTTATCAATGGGGATTTCAATATCAGAGCGGGTTTGAGCATTTAGTTTTTTAGCGTTTTTTAAAGTTAAGGATTCTCCTTGAGAGATTTTCATTTCATTTAGTTTAAAGTCAAGGGCGTTGGAGAGCATTGAAAGAACCAGAGGATAAATCTCAGAGTTATCATAGTATCTAAGTAGTGGGTAGTTTCTGACCACTGAGTCTTCATCAAATCCTGGTTGTGCAAAGCCAAGGCCAGCAGAGGCTGTGATAAATTCAGGAGATGGCGGTGTGATGTTTATGTCTTTAAGCAGAGAGCTATTATAAGCAGCAGAAGTTGGCAAAAACGTTTTCTTTAATAACTCCATTGAGGCCATCTCTGAGTCGGTCATCTCAGAGTTTAACCGCTTAGTTTGCCCAAGAACTTTATTTATATCATTCGTGACACCGGTTTTGCCATAAATCTTGGTGAAATAAGCAAGATAGACAATCCCTGCTTTTCTGATTGACTCTGCCAATTCCTTATCATAATCCTTAAAAGAGCTTTCAACCACATCGTTAAATTCCTTAAAGCCATGAGTAATTTCTGCTGATGTATAATGTCTGATTTTTTCAGGTAAAAAACGTACATTTTCCTTTTCAACAAAAAACACATCAAACCCGATGGCTTTAGCGCCATAAAAACTCAACGTATTAACAAGGGCTACCTCGCGCATCCTGGACCACGGCCACTGCCCACATAAGGACAGTGATTCGTCATCAAAATCTATATAGCCTATATCTTTAGATGTCGCAACGGGAGGCCTTAACCGGTATCTGAGGTCAAGAGTGTAGAGTTCTATGTCATTCGGAATCTTTAAAAATCCTGAAAAGATCGCAATGGCGCCAATTATAAAACCAAATACAATGCCATAGAATGTTTTTCCGGTTTTTGTCTTTAAAGTAAATAATTTCATTATTTGAAAGAGTAGTCATCTTACTAATGGCACAAAGGCAAAAATACAGTTTCCTTTCTGTTAGTGTTTCATTGCCTTTGGTTATACAATTCTATAATTTTATCCGTCACGTCAATAGATGACTTGTGGTAGGCTATCCCACCAGTGTTTTTCTCCATTATAATTGTATAGTCGTATTTTTTCCCTATGTCGTTTATTATTTCATTTAAGTCTTTAAACACTTGGGCTTTCAGCCATTTTTCCATCTTGAGCACTTCCTGATCGAGATCTTCTTTCTGTCTTTTCAGTTCTTTCAGTTTCTGTGTAAATTGCTCTTCAGTTTTTAGTTTTTCCTCCAGTTTGAGGTCTGCCTTGTCAATTTTCTCTTTTAACTTTTTAAGTTCCTCTTCTTTTTGCACAAAAGGAACCTTTTTTTTTGATAACGTATCATCATATCTTTTCTGGTATTGCTTTACAGGTTTAGCCTCAGCAATTACTCTTTGTATTTCAAACACTCCAATTTTTATAGGCTCAGCACTTTGTGCACTAACGGTAAACACTGTAAATACTTGCACAAAAACACAAATAGCTATCAGTGGAAATCTCTTCATTACTATATTTCTCAACCTCCTAAAGTTTGTACTCAATCCCGGCAGTGTACATGTTTCGTATGTATTCGTAAATGAAAACATTAGATTTAACATCTGAATGTGTGTAGTTAAAGTTGACAGTAACATTCTTCATGACTTGCCAAATGAGACTTGCACCACCCGTATAAGAATCATCCCTCCTCTTAACATAAAACACATCATTTACATTACTGTATCTTTGGAAAAATGCCTCACCTGTAAGTATGCCTGTAAGAGTTTTTTCTTTAACCGGAACAACGAGTCCAACGTTGAATTTATGTCCTTCATTGACCCAATTACTGCCTACTGTGTCATCAAATGAGTAATCGTACTTTATGTTAAGCATACCGAGGCCTTTGGAAAAAGCATACACATAACCCAGACCAGTTAGGTATCTGTCCGCATCCCTGTTTTCTTCAGGGGCGAATATTTGTCCCATCATCTTAAGCTTCTCAACACCCATATACATTTGCACTATGTTGTTAGGCTTAAAGACCCAACTGTATGTAGGCTTAATAGATAAAGAATACATGTAGGGTGTATCTCTCAGTACAGCATGTGTGAAGGAGATGGGAAATGAAACTGCAGAGCCTTTGAGATTATATCCTGGGTTTAAAGTTAAACTATTTACATATAAATTATGGGTCTCATTTTTAAAATAAACCGTACTAAGGAAACTATATTGAGCATTGAGAAACCATTTGCTGCCAAGGTTTGGACGATAATCCACTCTAAGCATGTTTAATATGGCGCTGTCTTTTTCCCCTGTAATTATCAACCCAGGGATATCATCAACGGGTTTGTCTAACACATTGTCGTCATACCTGTAAGACATACCAATAGTAACTTGCCACGGCTTGAACATCTTCTTGCCTTTTGCTATCTCCTTTTGATACTCCTTTGCAAATGTAGCCGTATCAGATTTCGGATCAGCTGCTACCACGTTGTCCAGATAGCTGGAGGCTTCATCAAATCGTCTCTCCCTGCCATACGCTATAGCCAGTTGGAAATCTGCTGTCTGAGCCACTGTTGGATCAAGCTCTTTAGCTTTTTTAAATGAAGTTATTGCCTCAGAGTTATCATCATCTTTTAACAACACCAACCCTTTTAAAAACGCAATCTGTCCTGGTAATACATCGTCATTTTCTGCTTTTTGTATCCACTGCAGCGCCTCTTCAAGTTTATTTGAGACATACAGGGTTCCAATCAGCTCCACATAGGCCTCTTTCATCGGGGGGACATAGTGGAGTGACTCTTTAAGATACTTCTCAGCACTTTTTAAATCACCTATCTTCTTAAAAGTAATCCCCAGATAATAAGATATGACAGAGGTGGCAGGTTGCTCCTGTTGGGCTTTTTTTAACAGCTCCAACGCCTCCTCGTAATTCTCAGACTTAAACTGCTCTATTCCTTCAGAGATATAGTCTGCGGCTCCATGTAATGCACTGGGACTTAATCCCAGAAACAAAAACAAAACACATATACTTACTGCTCTCTTAATAACAACACCAATCACTTTTATACGTACCACGTGCAAATCTCCATTGAATCGTCTATATTTTTAGCAACGTTGTTTAATGCGCAACAGTGTAGCCTGTAACATTGTCTTCGCATAAAATACCTGTTACGGCTCTTTTTGGAGCAGTTAACCCCTGTAAACATGTCATGAGTATGTTTAAGCACGATGCTTGAATGCCAGAGGAGTCAAATGACACGGTGTCTATAAATGAAAGAGTCCCCCCATAGGCGCCGGATGTACCAACATCTGTTGAGGGTAATGTTAAAGTTTCATAACCTGTGACAGGGCTATAGACAGAAGCAGTTTTTCCGGAGAAAGCTATCTGTCGTGTCATCGAACTTTTGAGCAGGCTTGCGGTGCTAAAAGTTTGTGTTGTTGATGTTGGCGTATCGTTGTCGGCTGAGTCCACTGTAAAGCTGACTGTCATATTTTCTGAGGACATGTTAGATGTCAAACAGTACACAACGTTATTTGTACTTGTATGTAGATACGGCAGATGATAATAAACAGCCGTATTGGCAGGAACATTACTGATGACAAAAAGAGTGATAATGAAAAGACTAAATAATATTGTTGCATATTTCCCTAAAATTTTCATCTGATATCTCCTATTTTTCTAGTTAATGTATGAGACACCTTCTCTATTGTAGCTGATACTGGCGTTGCTGTCACTAAAGAAATAAATGGGATGGACACTATCCCTGCACCGTTTCCTGATAAGCTGCCGTCAGCGTACGAACCTGAGGCTACACCGTACATATTCACGTTGCCTGACCATGTACTGCCATTGAGGTATCCCCCTGAGGAAAGATCTGCGTTTGTTGTTGAATCTCCTATAAGCGCTGCCCAACTACCAGTTGCCCATTTATAAAAGTGCCAATAAAGTGTTAGTCCGTCTGAATTACCAAAAACTATCTCTTTACTTGTTATATTTGAACTTGTTAGATAGCTGCTAAAAGAATAAGAACCTGTCACACTCCCTATCGTATATATTGACGGGGCTGAACCGCTGGAGGAGGCAAAAAACACTACATTCCCCAACGTTATATTCATATAATCTCCGTTGATCGATAAAGAACCAGTAAGAGTTGTTCTTCCAATTTCAACAGAAGGCAGGTTTAAATAGCTCAGTGAGCTTATGGCTGATGATGTGGAACAGCCCGAGGCTCCTGTACTGTTTCCACAAGCAAGATTTAAAAACGTTGCAACGTCCATGTAGATTCCTACACTTCCAAACTCAATTACGTTTGCGTTTCCACCTAATCCATCATCATAGGATGTCAGTGAACCTAACAACCCTCCACTGTATATCACAGATTTATTATTTGAGTCAACATAGGTTGAATATACGTTGCCGTAATATACACCATTAGTGTTACCGTCAATGGAAACCAATGAATAACCAGGACCATAACTATACAGATTCGCAAGCCCTCCGTACTGGTTATCATATGCAGATTCGTACCCTGAGTACATATTGTGAGCAAAAGCAATACTATCTATTCCTTTATAGATAAAGCCATGGCTGAAAGATACTCCATAATAAGCGTCTGACACATTGATTGGAACATAGGTTAGATTGCCGCTTCCTGACCAACCCCCACTGTCATTGAAGCTTCCGGTTATACCACCGGAACCGTTATAGTACGAGACCATTGCTCCAGAGCCGTCGGTACCATAATAGATACCAGCAAAATCAGCGTATAGATCATTGGGGCTACCATCGCCTCCTTTAACTCCAGCCAAATAACCCGACACAGTGTACCCAGAATATGAGCCGCTTATTGAACTTAACCAAAGTGGATACATAGTGGTGTTTGAATTTGAATACGTACCGGAGGCTGTCACAGATTCAGTAGTTATCGTCGATGTATCGGATGGAAACGCACCTGTTAAAGTCCCTGAGACGCCATCTGATGTTCCATTGTTGTAAGGGTATGAGTCCAATGAGACACCGTAAAAACCATAGTATGAGTCTTTTGTAACAGATGAGGTAAATAGCGCTGTTGTTGTCGTAGCTGTTGTAGTTGTGGTTGTCTCTCCGCCACCACCAGCAGATGCTGTTGTGGTTGTCGTAGAGGTAGTAGATGCTGTGGTTGTGGTTGTTATTGTCGTTGTAGTTGTTGTGGCCGGTGCTGTTGTCGTTGTAAGTGCTGTTGTTGTGGCCGGTGCTGTTGTCGTTGTAAGTGCTGTTGTTGTGGCCGGTGCTGTTGTCGTAGTCAGTGCTGTTGTCGTAGTCAGTGCTGTTGTCGTAGTCAG
>JADFYB010000195.1 GCA_015233245.1 Nitrospirota bacterium
GTGTTAATTTCTCTTGTAAAGGTTGCACTGTATTTCAAAGGGAAGTATTTTGGTGTTGTTGAATTAAACCAGCGGTAAACGCAGACCCATTTATAATACATCATTGCTATGAGGTGGAAAGCTTTATTGCTAATCACAACAGCTATGCTTTTGATAGAAAATCCAGTAAGTCGTTGTATGACTTTTTATCTGAATAATCTGCAATTTGGATGTTAAGAAGTAAATGTGGAATTTCACTGTTTTCAATATTATCTATTTTAAATGGTATAACTTTTTTATTAGTTTTTTTAGCAAGCATCTTATTCAAAATTGAACCATATTCAGTTTGTACCCATTCAGATTTTCCAGTATTTTTACTTAGGCAGACAAGAATGTGTTTACTATTTTGTAATCCCTTCTTTATTTCTTCTATGACTGGAGAGGCAGAAGCTCCCAGCTCAATATCCATCCAATAGGTTATTCCTCTTCTTTTGAAATCAGGTAATATATTGTTGACAATGAAATCGTTGTCAGATGAAGCGTGGCTGATGAACACGTCAAATCTATGCCCCCAAAGACTTTTTATTGGTACACTATGAGCCGATTTATAACATTGAACTTCAGATTTTCCCTCCTTTTCCATTCTAAGAATAAAATCATAACTATACGTAGATGTACAACCCTCTTCACAGTTACATGCTATTGTTAAGTCAGATTTAATTCCTTTCATTTTATTATGGATACTATCAAAGTTGTTTCTTATAATAGCAAAAAATTCACGCCTGCTATCACCGCTAACTATTATTTCTATTTTTTTACCGTAAGTATCGGCTTTTACATATGTGTGTCTTCTGACACCGTCTGAAATTTTCTCTAATATTGCTCCATCTCTCCAGCACAAGTAATTGCCTTCTGTATCTCTCTTAATCAATTCATGTACTCTTACAATAAACCTTGGTATGATGCTTTTTGGCAGAAACTCATATTTGTAAAAAACTCTTGTGCTATCATCTGGGTCCCAGTCAAAATCAACACTTTCTCTTGTTAAAGAATTTGCTATAACATGGTGCGTTGTTCCTTCCATATGAAATGACAACTCAAAAGTTTTCATTAAGCTAAGAAGCATTGGATATTTTGACTGAGGATAACCATCGGTTTCTTTCCAAATATCCGGCAAATCGCTTTCATATAAAATTCCTTTCCTATTCAATACAGCCCTTGACGACATGAGTTTATATACTGCATTAGTGCCCCATGATGGTTTTATAATTATCGTATTGTGTAATATCAAATCGTCTTTAAAATGTGAAAAAACGCCTAAGTCATGAAGATATTCATCAAGCACCTTTTCCTCTTTTTCTCCAATCCCGTTTTCTTTGCAAACCTTCTGAAATTCTGAATAATCTATATAGTTTCTTGTGTCATTTTCTAAATGCTCTCTAATTTTTAACCATGCCTCCGGCCACTCAGCACCCATATGCGGTAGTTTGGCGGCTATTTCAGCTATATTGGCTTTTAGTTTATCAAAGCTATCGGGTCCGTTTTCAGGACTTTTAGCGCTTACTTTAAGAAAACTATCAATATTGGGAAATCTTGTTTTTAAATCTTTAAAATTAATTTCTTCTATATACTGATCGCACTTATTAAGAACCAAAATAACTGGACTGTCATCGCCAAAGACTTTAATCTCATTGAGCCAATCCTCAATTCTACCAAAAACTGCCTCCTGTCCGGCATCCCACACTAACATATACACTGAGCGTTTGGTTAAGAAAAACTGATGCGTTGAGTGATATATCGCCTGCCCGCCGAAATCCCATACATTTAGTTTTAATTCTAAATTGTCTTTACTTGTCAAATTTAATCGTCTTATGTCTATTCCTACAGTTGTTTCCTGATTATCTGAAAAAGTATCGTTAGTTAATCTTCTTAAAATACTTGTCTTTCCAACTCCACCTTGTCCCACAATCAAAAGTTTGGCCTCGTATAATTTTCTTGTATTATCTTTTGGGGTTTCTTCATAAATCAATTTAGAGATACGAGTTGCTAGTTCTGTATATTTACCACCTAGTCGCTTTAGAACACGTGTAGAAAATGCCACTTTATTATTTTTATCTATTGCAATTTTCTCAACTAATTCAGGGTTTGTTACTAAAGACTTTATGTCAAGAGATTTATTTGTATATTTATCAACAAAAATTTGGAGTTTTGACAACACTGTAACAGTGTCGCTTATATTAGTCCACGAAATCAGGCGGTCTCTGATATTTCCGGTAAAATCAAGTTGTATGTCGTTAGTATCAGTATAATCAGACATCTCGACTATACCGCTTATCAGAATCTCTGCTAAATATGCAGGGTTTGAATCGGTTAACATTTCTTGCTGTATAAATTTCATAGTAGAAGGATTTAGTGGTGTTGCAGCAAGATACCTTGCAAGCCGCTGTGCTTTTTCTGAAGCAGTAGCAACAAAGGCTTTGAGTTTTTTCTCCGGGTTATCAGGTAGAAATCGAAAAGCCGATAACTCTTTTTCATCCCTTACAGGTTTAAATTCTCTTTTGCTGTCTTTATGTAAGAAAACAACTCCTGGTGTCCACTCAGTAGTATTATTAGTAATTAATTGTGCCCATAATCTCAAAGAAACAGCATCGAAAGTGACAATAGGAATTTCAGAAACGCTTGCATCTTTGCCATTTATTTTAGATTTTGTTAATCCAGGTTTAATAGCCCGTAATTGTCTTGGTTTTCCCATATCAATTGCAGTGTGTCTCCAATACCAGTGAGGCAGTACCTGGAGCAATGTAACTATGCTTGTCTTTCCCCATTCAAACATCATATGAGAAACCTTACCATCATACCACGCCAGTGATACGCAGTCGCTTATCACGATTAGTAATGACCTGCCTGAAGGGTTAATCAGCTCCTTAGGGTTTAGTTTTTTCCGTGATGCCAAAATTCCTGTGCCTGCATAGAATCGAATACTTTTGTCTTTAGCTTTGTCATATGTAAAACCAAAAATTTTAACATTTCGAAATGCACCATGTCTTTGTAATAAAAGTTTAAAATCATTAATTGTATCCTGCCATACGGACATAGAGAAAGATTCGTCAACAACTATTGCAACATCGAACCATCGGATTTGCTCAGGTCTCAGAACTGGTACATATATACCGGATTCTGCAATGAAGTTAGCTGTTTCATTCTCATCTATTATAAATCTATGATTAGACGGAAATGTTTTCTTAAGAGGTCTTAATGCCCTGCTGATTTCAAGTTTATTATGAAGTGGTGCTGTGGCATGGTTTTTTACAGGTTCAGTGCTCACGTTAGTGTCAGGGGTTGTATCGGTTTTAATTGGCTTTAAATCAAGCGGTGTTTGTGGTTTTTTTAATTTTACACTGGCCTTTAGCATATTCTCAGTTCTCTCGTGTTTTTGTGCTATAGCAATGCCGTTATTTTCACTCTCCGGTTCTGCAACAGGTCTCTCAGGCTCTTGTTCTTGAGGCTTATCAATACAATCAGCAAACCACAAAATATCCGCTATCTCCGTAGATGTAAGGTTAAAGCCCACATTCCTAAGTGTTTCTATAAATTGTATAAGCATTAGGCTCTCATCTTATTATGGTAAATAGGCAACATTTTTTTATGTTGTGTTTAAATTTCTTAAGACGGCATTAATCAGGTCATCTTTGCCATCAAACAGATCAATTCCTTTAGTTGTGAGATAAAGGGCATTAAGGAGTTGATCTGTAGCCAGGTCACCGTCTTTACGCTTTGTTACAAAGGTTTCTATCAGTTTATTTTTTGCTTCTATATCTATATCAGAAAAATGGGAGGAGACGATTTTACTTAATTTATCACTTTCAGGCTCCTTTATATCGAGCCTCAGGCAACGCCTCAGAAATGGAGCAGGCAGTTCTCTTTCAGCATTACTGGTAAGCACTACAAATGGAAAAGCATTACAAATAACGTGACCTCCCTCAATAGGCACTCTTTTTTTACTATCATGAGGAAACACATACTTTATATTATCATCTGTGTCTTCGGTATTATCATCTGAGTCCTTAACTGCTAAACGTGATAATTCAGGTATT
Source organism: Nitrospirota bacterium (assembly GCA_015233245.1). Classification (GTDB taxonomy): domain Bacteria; phylum Nitrospirota; class Thermodesulfovibrionia; order Thermodesulfovibrionales; family Magnetobacteriaceae; genus Magnetomonas. The sequence goes on from JADFYB010000195.1 coordinate 4,074, forward strand.
TCAAATCTACCCTCCTCAAATACACATAAGAGGTCGTTTGGCAGATCAATATCACATTTATCAATTTCATCTATGAGTAAAACTCTCGGACGCTCTGATGGAAGGAGAGCTGTTCCTAACGGCCCAAGCCGGATGTATTTTCCTATGTCAGGTATCTTACCTTCTGGTTTTGCCATTTGGAATTCCTGCAAACGGCCTATAGCATCATAATTATACAGACCATCTTTTAAAGTAGTACGAGTTGTTATCGGCCAGTACAAAACTTTTCCAAGTTTAAGTTCATGGGCAACGGAGAAGGCAATTGTAGATTTGCCAATACCTGGTGTTCCTTTAACTAATAAAGGTCTTCTTAGATAAAGCGCTGCATTTATAATTTCTATCTCATTTTCTTCGCTTACAAAGTTTTCGCCTCTTGTGTATTCATTAGAGCGTTTTTTTGTCTCGCTGTCATGCCCAGATTGATTACCTTTATTAAACTGCCGCCATTTAGGAGCTGATGGGAGCTTATCTAATTCGTCATGTGGCGGTGTGTTATCACCCTTATATATATGCCAGTTTGCCATATTTCCTCCTTCTTAAGTTTTGTTTATGTAATGCAATGATTCAGCATCATTAAATGTTACTGTTTTATATGGATCATCCCAGATAAGAGTTAAATGATTTCCTATATGTTGTTCACCCTTAGCTTTTCTCCGAATTTTGCGAACAGTATTGGGTAGATCAGAGATTGTTTCTTTGTTAATAATTTTAGTGTTTTCAGGTAACTCGAGGGTGCTATTTAGAGAGTTATACGATTTTCTATGCAAGACAGCAACTGGGATACCACTTTCCCAGATTAAATTAACTAAATCTTTTTCGTCCTCTTTTGTTTTAGGTCTAAATGCTATCTCAAGACATGTTATATAATCTCCAATGTCTTCATCATCTATTTCATCAAAAACATTTTCAGCACAATATCCGTTAATATCACATATATGTTTGATACATTTTTCATCGAATGTTCCCATACGATTTTGCAAAATATCCCATCTCTTTCTCCAATCTCGTGAAACTGATGATTTAGCAGGGTTTTTTAACGCATCATCAACAAATAAACGATTAATCCTGATAACAATTTCATAATTTTGTCCAAGTTTTTTTCTAAATGTGAGTTCTTTTAAATTATATTGATCAACATCCCAGAAAACTAAATTAGATGGTAAAAAAAACTCTAACCTTTCAAGGTTAATATTGCTTACAAAACTTGAACATAAAAGATCATCAATGATTTTAGGTATTTGGTCAAATGTAACGTCATGATATTTGGCGTTATTTTCATTAGGTATTACATTATTCTTTCCAGTATTAGTCCATTTATTTATCTGAATACTATACGTATTCTTTATATTATTAGGAAACTGTGGCCTTATTTGTATAAGAAGATGAACAACCCTGTTTCTACTTAAAGTCACCGAGTCAGCAGCACAGGTTTTTTCATCAAACTTCTTGCAAAAGGATTCAAACCATTCTTTT
>JADFYB010000026.1:0-4836 GCA_015233245.1 Nitrospirota bacterium
TACGTGTTTTTAACGCCCCCTCCTGTCACTATAATCTCAGTCGGTTTGTAAGGGGTAACCGAATTGAATATAGTCTTAGTCGCAAAATGGGTTAGTGTGCAGACAATGTCTTCTTTTTCCAGGTGACTGTATCGGTTGTAAAAAATGTCTTCAGAGAGGGTTTTACCAAAAGTTTCACGGCCTGTTGATTTTGGCGGTTTCTTCTTTAAATACGGATGTCTCATAAGTTCGCTAAGAAGATTTTTATCCGGTGTGCCACTTCTTGCTATGGCGCCGCCCTTATCAAAGGCACGCCTCCCGTCACTTAAAAGCATAACCGTGTCATCAATCAGGGAATTGCCTGGCCCTGTGTCAAACGCTACAAGGTCTTCAATGCTCTCAGTTAAAATCGTGACATTTGCCATCCCGCCGATATTTAAAACAGCCGTTATAGCCCCCTGTTTTTTAAACATCAGGTAATCGCTAAGCGGCACAAGCGGGGCCCCCTGTCCTCCGTAAGCCATATCCATGGGACGAAAATCCGACACTGTAACAATACCGGTGCGTGCTGCAATTATTGAGGATTCCCCTATCTGTAACGTAGAACCCCCCTTTGCCTGAACTGGCGGGATGTGACATATGGTTTGGCCGTGTGAGGCAACAAGAGCTATGTCGCTGGTCTTGGCGCCTGAAGCTACGATTAACTTATTAGCGCAGAGGGCAAAAATCTCACCAAGCTCAAAGTTAAGCCTGCATATGGTTTCAGTGTTGCCGTTAAAGGCTGTACGTATTTTTACCCGTAACTTTTCAGGATAAGGCAGATGGATATTATGCACAAGGTTAACACTTATGGCATCATTGTTGCCGGCTTTTGTAATTTCGACCAGTGCAGCATCCACTCCGTCATGCGAGGTGCCGGACATGAGGCCGATGATTTTTTTACTGTTGAGCTGTGTGTTCAAAGTTTAACTCTTCAGAGCGGCTCTCAATGAACCTCCTGAGTTATCAATCGCAGCTTTAGCCTCATCTTTAGTCAACTTTTTCATTTCCATTAAGATGGCGGTTTTTGGGTTACCGCCAGAGGCTGAAATTAATTCTTTTGCCCGCTCAACAGAGCAATTTGTAATTTCAGAAACTATTTTTACAGCACGTTTTTTGAGTTTTTCGTTAGATGGCACCACATCCACCATGTAGCCGTCATACACCCGTCCAAGTTTAATCATTACGGAGGTGGAAATCATATTAAGCACAATCTTAGTGGCAGTTCCGGCCTTAAGGCGCGTTGAGCCAGCTATCAGCTCAGGGCCTGTGACAACGTTTATTGAATCAGGGCAAAAATCACATTTATAATCATTGCAGGTCAGAAGCCATATCTTAGCGCCTCGTCTTTTTGCCTCTTTCAAAGCGGATAGCACATAGGGAGCTGTGCCTGATGCAGTTATTCCCAGCACCATATCATTTGACGTGATTAACTTAACAGCCTCACAGCCTGCCAAAACATCGTCCTCAGCTCCTTCAACCGGAGTGGTTAAGGCATCAGCTCCGCCCGCTATAACGGCCTGTATCATGGTAGGCGGAGCGCTGAATGTGGGATACATTTCGGATGCATCCAGTACCCCAAGCCGCCCGCTTGTACCTGCCCCCACATAAAGAAGCGTACCGCCACCGCGTATTGTATTATACGCATCCTCTATGGCTCTGCATATTGGTTCCCTTGCCGCCTCAACTGCTTTTAATACAGTTCTGTTGTCAGCACTCATAAGGTCAAATATCCCGCCTGTTGACAGAGTGTCGAGACCTTTTGACTTAGGATGCAAGTTTTCCGTTATCACTTGCCGTATTTTAACATTTCCTGATGCGAATTGATAAAAACTCCGGAGCTGTTTTCTGTTTGATTAAAGATTATTCGGCGTGTTGATTTTTTCCTTCTTAAGGTATAGACTATTAATGAAAAAAGTAAGGACGAGAGGATTAAAGAAGATGAAGCGAATAATGGTAACCGGTGGTGCGGGTTTTTTGGGTTCTCACCTGTGTGAGAGGCTTCTTAATGAAGGAAACGAGGTAATTTGTCTGGATAATTTTTACACAGGCAGAAAAGAAAACGTAGTCCACCTGATGAGTGATCACTTTTTTGAGATTTTAAGACACGACGTTTGTTTTCCCATCTATGTTGAAGTGGATGAGATATATAATCTGGCCTGTCCGGCCTCCCCAGTGCATTACCAGTTCGATCCGGTTCAGACCACTAAGACATCGGTGCATGGCGCCATAAACATGCTTGGGTTAGCAAAGCGACTTAAAATAAAAATCCTCCAGGCATCAACCTCTGAGGTCTATGGCGACCCCAACATTCACCCCCAGCCGGAGTCTTACTGGGGAAATGTTAATCCAATTGGAATAAGGGCATGTTATGACGAGGGAAAACGCTGTGCAGAAACGCTGTTTTTTGATTATAACAGACAACATAACCTGAACATTAAAGTTGCAAGGATATTTAACACCTATGGCCCCAGAATGCTCAAAAACGATGGGCGTGTTGTCAGTAACTTTATCGTGCAAGCCCTCAAAGGAGATAATATCACTGTCTATGGAACAGGAAACCAGACAAGAAGCTTTTGCTACGTTGACGACCTTGTTGACGGTTTTATCAGACTCATGAATTCCCCTGATGGCTTTACCGGTCCGGTTAATCTTGGCAATCCTGGAGAGTTTACAATTTTAGAACTCGCTAAAAAAATTATACAGCTTACCGGCTCAAAGTCAAAAATAGCCTATAAACCACTACCCCCCGATGATCCTACACAAAGGCAGCCAGATATCTCGATTGCCAAAAAAGTACTCAACTGGGAGCCTGCAATCCCTCTTGAAGAGGGACTTGTCAAGACTATCGCTTTCTTTGAGTCTCTCCTGAATCAATAATCTCTAAGAGGCTATCGCGTTTTTGGTGATTTCCTCGGCTTTTTTAAACATTATATCTTTTTCAGCCTCTGAGCGGGTCTCGATATAAAACCTGACCTTTGGCTCTGTTCCCGAAGGTCTTATCAAAAGCCACGAGTCATCATCAAAGACAATTTTTGTGCCGTCAACTGTGATTACATCTTTAATGATTTTGACAGAGTCTCCAAATGTAACCTTAGTGCCGAGTTGCATGGTTTCACGAATTTTAGAGAGCTTCTCAGCCAGGGGCTTACCAACCAGTGAGCGATCCACCACTATGCCGGCTCTGTCCGGATAAAAGTATCCACACTCTTCTTGTACGTCTTTGAAATAATCGCCAATGTTTTTTTCGGTCTTTGCCATCATTTCTAACGCTATTAGAAACCCGAAGATGGAGTCTTTTTCAAGTGTGTGGTTGAAGCCGGTGATTCCGTCGCTTTCCTCAAACGCTATGATTGCACATTCTGAGGCCGTGGGCAGCAGATAGGGTCTGAAGTTTTTAAACCCCACCATGGTTTCTCTGAGACAAGCACAAAGTTTTTCAGCTATAGCGTTTACAAAATTGCTTGTTGCAACGGACTTTGTCACAATACCTTTGAATCCCTTGTACTTATAGAAAAAGTGAAAAGCAAGTGCTCCGAAATAGTTCATGGGAAGCTCCGTGGTGCCGTCTGTAAACCGTATCCTGTCGCCGTCGGGGTCCATGATAACGCCAAGTTTAAACTTTGCATTGGAACTTCTCAGAGCCTCAGTCACCTTCTTCATGTTTTCGGAGGATGGCTCAGGAGCAATGCCTCCAAACAGGTAATCGTCCCCGGTTCTGAAATACTTGATTTTAGGTGACTCTCCTAAAAGTCTCTGCGGGCGTGTCCGTGTTGAGCCGTGAACGTGGTCTATGCAAATAAGACAGTCATTTTCCTCAATAAATTTTTTTAATTCCTGAGTGTTGAGAGTTCCCCTTTTGTTTATAAATTTTTCATACAGCGCTATGGGGTCAATTGTTTCAAAGGTGGCCGTGGTGTCAGGGTCTGGGATTATCCGCTTCTGAGCCATCATAGAATTAGCAAACTTTTCGATAACTTTGGTAATTTCGCCTCCAGCCGGGCCTCCGTCTGAAGGGTTAAACTTAAACCCTGCCCACTGTGCCGGATTATGGGACGGGGTCAGATTTATGGAACATGCAGCGCCAAGTTCCTCAATTGCAGTGGAAAACTCAGGAGTTGTAGTCTCTCCTGAATAATATGTTTTTATACCTTCTTTGTTTAGAAGTCCAATGGCGATTTTAGCAAAGTCAGGCCCCAGAAAGCGATTGTCATGCCCCACTATAACGCCTCTGGTTTTAACCTCGTTGAAGTCTTTAACGCCAAGAGCTTTCATCACCTCAGGAGCCTCTTCTTTAAACATTTCTATGATTGCCGTGGTAACTATCTTAAAGTTATTGTACGTATAATCAAACCCTATCTCTCCGCGCCACCCTGATGTGCCAAAGACGACATTGGTTGGTTCCGTATTTTCTTTAGCAAATTTTTTAATTTCAGAAAGAAGCCCTGCATTTTTCTTCACATCTGACATTATGTCTTTCCAGCACTCTGAAGCATTCTTATAAGGCATTTGTAAACCCCCTGCTAAGTATTAGTTAGTTAATCAATTAAACCGCCTGTAGTTTATCACAAAAAGACTTGAATTATCCAGAGCGTGCTAGTTGATATTTTAAAGGTTAATGTTTTAAAATTATCTAAAAGCTGCTATAAATGATATTGTTTCAATAGTTTTTTAAGAGGTGCGAATGCAACAAGGGAGTAATGTTTTAGATTTTCTAATGTCACAGCAAAAGACCATTGATGTGATTCGGGAGGTTTGTCATGTAGAACGTCTGCCACAAGCTATTGAATATGATATTCATGCTTCTGAAGAAGACTC
>JADFYB010000026.1:4846-26669 GCA_015233245.1 Nitrospirota bacterium
GCTTCTGAATCATCTGTTATCGCCAGTCCACAGACAAGTGCCTTTTATGCTCCTATGAAATACTATTATCCCATGGAGGAGGCGGCGGGTGTTACATTAAATTGGTCGCTGCCAACTGTAAAAGTAGAGTTTGTCAAGCAATTGCTTGTAACACCAAAGTCTGAAGCGCTACCGTTTCTACTGCGACCGATTGTAACGCAACTGTTTGAGCCAAGTGCCGAACTCGTAAAATTAGTAAAAAAACATATGATAAAACCTAATAAAAATGTTTATAAAGTATTAACAGAATTAATAAGACTCCATTCCCACAATGTCATAAATGACAGCAAAGAAGATGATGATATTGTTAAAGAAATAATAACCAATGAATTTGAGGGTATGTTGACAAGCCTTGTAAGAAGAAATCCTAATAATGACAAAAAGATAGAACTTACCAAAAATGGATATTTTACAGACAAAATCGCCTCGGAGATAGTGGAAAGATAAGATATAAATGAAAAAAAAGCTACGGTTGTATTATCACAGCTTTACAATGAAGTTTATAGTTTTGTTGATATTAGTAAGGGTAAGCGCTGGTGGGGGCATATTACATTGAAGGATTCAAACATTGTGCTCATTCCGGATTATAGCGCTTTGTAGTTTTCATTATTGGGTCTTTAAATGGAAGTTATTAGGAGATAGTCTGATTTTTATTTGAAAACAAAAAATGAGCACACTGAATGTTTTACATATGTCTGACTTGCATATAGGCGATAAATATAGAAATTTTCTGAAACGATTTGGATATGTTCCGTATAATCCTGATGCTCTTGTAGCCGTTGCTGAATTTGCATATAAACAAAAGAATGAATACGATGCAATTATTGTAAGCGGTGACGTTGTTAGTGTTGCTTATAAAGATAATTTAGTATTAGCTAAGAGTTTTTTTGAAACTGATACAGGGTTGGTTCATAATAGAGAATGGCTATACTCCGAAAGTAAACCGACCCTTGCTTCTTGCCAAAAACCGGTCATAATAATGCCTGGAAACCACGATAAATTTAAAGGGATATTGGGTTTTCCTGTTAAAAAACCATTTGAGAACGTTTTTAAGAAATATTGGAAATCTGATAGGATACAAGTTTACAAGTTACCATCAGAGAATGACCCACAGTTAGGGATTGTTTGTGTAGATTTAACATTAAATAGTTTCATTGATAGCACGGTATTAGGTGGTCATTTTGGCCAGGGCAGGCTGTATGATGATGAGATAGAAGACCTTAAAAATATTACTAAAAAGACTAAAGAAATGTCCGCCGTTACATGGATGATTCATTTTGCTCCTTGTGTTGAAGAACATTTTGAACTGGAAGATATAGAGGAAATGCGCTTATTAAATTCCGAGACTTTAATAAAAACTGCAAGGGAACTTGGAATTAGATATATATTCTGTGGACATACTCACATACATCACAATTATATGGTGAGTAAAGACATCGAAGTGCTCTGCTGTGGAACAACAGCTTGCGTAGAAGGTAATAAGGTAGATACAACTATGTTCTTACATGAAATAGATATAGATGGACTTGATATTACATCCATAAACAGTAAAAGGGTAAACTATGATATAGTCAGACAAGAGTTTACATATGATATAGTCAGACAAGAGTTTACATATGAAGAAAATGACGATAAACAAATGTTGTTTGGTTGGTTAAAATAATGAATCCATTCATGATAGGAAAAACAGGAATTAATCCATGAAGTGGAAAGATGTTAGACTTAAGATTTCTGACGGACAAAGAAAGACACTAAAAGAACTTGGTTCAAAATTTGCAGAGCAAATATTTGAAAACCTTGGATTACCCACTGACGATGTTCTTATGCCCATTAGAACTGAACTTTCAAACGTTATTAATACCAACCCTGAAGTCAAAGCAATTATTAAAGCTGCAATTGCAACAGATACCCATTATGTACTGAGGCTAATTGATTACGACAACAAAATCCTGAATCTCCCGTGGTCTCTTGCCATTGAGTTTGATACCAGTGCACAGATAGGTGATATAGAAAACCTACATATATTAAAAACGCCTGCTGCTATAAAAGATAAAAACTACCCTAATTTTATACCAAATATAGCTGCGCCATTAAAAATCCTGATTATGATTTCCTCCCCAATTGATCTGAATTACAAATTGCGACTTTCTCATGAAGAGGAAGAATACGAAACACTAAAAGCCTTTGAGCCTCTTCTTAAAACCGGCCATGTGCAAATTGACTACACTGACGACGGTTCCATTGAGGCACTAAAAGCAAAAATTGAAACCAACCAATACCACATTCTCCATTTTTCCGGCCATGGTGGGTTTGAGAATAATAAAGGCCACTTGTATTTGGAAAATCACTATACTTTAAAAGGTGAGCTTGTAAATGAAGATGATTTTGCATGGGCGGTCAACAGTAATTCCAGTTATAAAATTCCACTTGTCGTCCTTTCATCTGCAAATACAGCTCAGGGCACTTCAGAGCAGCGACCAGGCGGGATGACTGGAAAATTGTTAAATATTGGGATACCTTCTGTTGTTTCAATGGGAATGCCTATATTTGACAAACTTGCAATTTTTTTCACGACAAAGCTTTATCAAGAAATTTCAGACAAACAGCTCATTCTTGAAGCGTTTACAACGGCATTAAAACGTCTGAAAGATTATGAAAAGAAACTATATGCAGATGAAAATCAATTTAACCATGTGCCTAAACAGTGGTTAATTCCAAATCTCTACGTCTCACGTGAAGTTGAACATATTGTCAACTGGAATAGTGCTCCTGTTTCTCTGAAATTATCAAACTACCAGTATGTGACTGAGGGTAAACAAATATCGTTAGCGCATAAGGCTGGATTTATGTTTGTTGGGCGCAGAGCCGAGAAGGCAAAAGTATTTGAGCCGTTTTTTAAGAATACCCCCATCATGCTTAAGGGTCAGGGAGGAGTCGGTAAAAGCACGATGGCCGAGTATATGGTTCAACGCGCCATTACCAAAAATCCAGCTAAAACGATACCAGTAATTATTACTGACAAGGTACGCTCTATTGACGATGTGTTGAAAGTGATTGAAAGCGCTATGTTAAAAACCGGTTCTAAAGATATGCTGACAGCGACTATCCAGTCAAAATCTATTCCTGAGGCGATACTTCGGGTTGATGCAGTATTGAGAGTTTTTGCAACAGATTTTGATCCCGTTTTAGTCTTTGACAATCTTGAAACTTTTCAGTATGTTTCGACGGGTTTGTTTAAAACTGAATATAACGACATTTACGAGGTGATAAAACATCTGTGTAGTGAGAAGATCGTACAGTTGGTTTTAACTGGCAGATATGTGATCCCGGGGCTTGCAAATTTAATTGAGGTCAACTTAAACAACATCGGGTTTAACGATTACTGGAAAAAGTGCCAATATCTGGAGTTGTTTGAAATTCACCATGAGCTAAATAAGAAATTCTATTTAGATACGATTTTTGATAAGCAAGAGGCTGAGTTTGTTGATTTGGTCAGATTTCTGTATGACAACTTAGGAGGGAATTTCCGCGCTCTGGAGTTCTTTAACGAAATCTATAAAGAAAAGAAGTTGGAAATCACAGAGTCGTTAAAAACGATAATCGGTATGAAAAATGTTTTATCTGCCGCCGTTTCAGACGTAAGGTCTGAGATGGCACTGAATCTTGTTTTTAACGAGTTATTAAAGCTGATAAATGTTGAGCAAAGGCGGGTTCTGTATCTGCTATCCAATTTCAGGATTCCGGTTCAAATGAAGGCGCTTACAGACCAGCCTGAGGGTGCCGATATAGCTGATTTGGAATATCTGGGCAATCTGACTCTTATTGAGATTTCAACGGTTAAGACAAATGATACAGAAGCAATTAAATACTATTTCGTAACACCGATAATCGCTGATTTATTAAAAGACCATGACGGGCAAAATGCTGTGAACGTTGCGTTTTCTAATGAAGCTGCCGGTGATTATTACGACGATGTTGTTAATAATTTTGGCGGCGGCTTAACAGAACATGAAGAGGCATTCTATCACTATCACAAAGCCGAAGTAAAAGATAAGATTAATGAAATCGGAAATAGGTTGGTTAACTATTATTATAACAGCTCATTATTTGCAACAGCTTTCCATTATTGCAAAGCCATTTACGAATTGCTTGGATTGGAGTCGGATCCGATAGTTTTAAGTTATATGAGTATTATTCTTCAACTGTATGGCGATATTGACGGTGCATTGGAGATTTATTTAGAGGTTGAAAAAATAGCAAGGGCTACGGGCGACAAACAGGGTGAAGGGGCTACTTTAAGCAATATCGGTGAGATTTATAGAGCTAAAGGCGATTATGACTCAGCGTTTAAGTATATGCTTGAGAGTTTGAAAATAACGAGGGAGATTGGCGATAAAAAGGGGGATAGTATAACTCTTAATAATATCAGCCAGATATATGATGCCAAAGGCGATTATGACAGCGCGCTTAAATATCTCCTTGAGAGTTTAAAAATTATAAGGGAATTGGGCGATAAAAAGGGGGATAGTATAACTCTTAATAATATCAGCCAGATATATATGGCACGTGGCGACTATGACAGCGCGCTTAAATATCTCCTTGAGAGTTTAAAAATAACCAGAGAGATTGGCGATAGAAAACAGGAGAGCGTAACTTTAAATAATATTGGACAAATATATCACGCACGTGGAGACTACGACACTGAACTTAAATACTCACTTGAGAGTTTAAAAATAACGAGAGAGATTGGCGATAAAAAGGGGGAAGGGGTTACTTTAAATAATATCGCTGGAATATATAACGCCAAAGGCGACTATGACAGCGCGCTTCAGTATCTCCTTGATAGTTTAAAAATCAGGAAGGAGATAGGCGATACGTTAGGTGTTGCTAATGCTCTTTTTAACCTTGCGATGTTATACGCAGAAACCGGCAAACAGAATGAAGCGTTACAGTGCATATTAGAGGTAGTAGAAATCAATAAGACGTTAAAAAATTATGAAGTGTCACAGGCGTTAAAAGGCGCAGGGATCGAGTGTTAATTCAAAAGAGTAAACGTTGCGGTGCAATCAAGAAGATTGCTCCAACGGGGGATTGCCTGAACTATTGCCGCCCTTGAAGCCATTTCTTAAAAGACGCCTGACTCTCACCCGATGGCTTGCCTGACAATAATCCTTCTACGCTAATGTCCTCGTCAATATCCGCCCAGTGAATACCATGCCCTTTGCTTATCAATCTCCAGTTTTTGCGTTGAGCCTCTGAAGCATAACTTCAGACGTGGAAACCACTCTAAGGGAACAGAAATTGTCCTTCCATCACTCAAATCCACGCTCAATGTATCCTCTGTTACAGTTACATTCTCAGCACTTGGGATTTTTATTTCAACTGCCGATGAAATACTCATTCTATGCCTCCAATAATCTTAAATGATTCTCGTCTATAATTTTACGAATATTGCTTATCTCAACTCTGCTGAACCCGCCACTAAATTGTAATCTAACAGGGTCTAACCAAAACCTGGCAATATTGTCATCACGATCTACATGGACATGCTCAGGCTCATCTCTGTCTCCCGAATAAAAAAAGAAACGATACTGACCGACTCTTTTTTGGTGGCATTTCTACAAAACTGAAATACTGTTGGCATCTTCTCATTCCAGTACCATTTCCCTGTGTCTATATTAACCTACTATCGTGAAAAAAGTATATTTCTCTTAAGTTAGAGATAAAAGAGTAGATGTTTGTGGTTTAGGGCACACTAAATTAACCGCATTATAATTATCCGAAGAGACACTGCTTTGTGTTACAATATAAAAATTGGATTTGCAGATGACGGATAACTCTAAGTTAAATTTTGATGGCAAAGTGAATAATATTAATATCGTTGCCGCAGTGGTTTTATTGCTTGCTCTGCCGCTTTCAGAAAGTATAAAGAATATTTCCCTTTATGCGGTTTTGCTGCCAGTTTTTCTTTATAACCTGTACGCTAGGAATATTCGTATTAAAATGACATCGCTGCATTATGGTTATCTGCTGCTTTTTCTGGTTTCGTGTGTAACTGCCTTTTTTGCGCATAACAAAAATGAAGCCATAAAAGGAATACACGATGTTCTGCGTTATACTGTAACTTTTTTTGTTTTTTTAGGATTTTGCAAAAAAAGAGAAGTAAATCTCCTGCTTTGGTCTTTTTTTACATCAACCGGCATTGCTGTAATTTATGGAATTTATGATTCCTTTTATGCTCACACAGCCATGTCTGTGCCAGCACTTGGCCACTATAATTACACCGCCATGTATCTTATAATCTCTGCCACTGTCATGCTTAGCATGATTGTCCACGGCGGCAAAAAAAACAAACTCATAACGGCAGTTCTGTTTTTCCTGCTAAGTATTACCCTTGCTGCCTCCGTAATGACAACCATGAGAACCTCATTTATTGCCCTTGCTCTGTTTATTGTCGTCCTGTTAGAAGGGAAAAAATCCACCAGCAAACACATTTTGATAATTTTCTTATTTGTTGTTATGCTCTTTACTGCATTATATTTTTATAAGCCCATGTGGGACAAGCTGCTATCTACAACGTCTCTTACGTATCGTATTGAAATCTGGAAATATGCACTCACCGAGTTTAAGGGTAACTTTTTAATTGGCGTTGGATTAAATAACTTTCGTTTTACACTCCCTGTATGGATGGATGGCGGACGTATCGTCTGTGATGCCCACAGTTTGTACCTGAACACCGCAGCTCAAACAGGATTTGTTGGACTAACCTCCCTGATACTAATTATGTATGGCTTTATGAAAACCTGGAACCTCTTTGATGCTGTCTCAGGCTATGAGAAAACTGTTAAGTATGGAGCTATGGGCGCTTTTTTGGTTATTTTTGCCAGTGGTTTTCTTGACACAACGCTGCACCACAAACAAGCCATGGAGTTTGCCATACTGAGTGCCCTAATGGCAGACTGTGCATCCCGCACATAATGCCCCCTTCTATGTGTTATAATATGTACCGCTTGCGTAAATGGCGGCAACGGAGTTACAAGGCAGGTTAGAGCGATGATAAGTGATGAGCTGGATGATAAGATAAAGACAATAAGGAATAAGTTGTCGTTTGTAGAAAATCTGAGAAAATCCCTGAAAGACCGCGTTGAGAGCAATATATCGTCTCTTTTTGAGAGTAATATTGCCCTTCAGGAGAGAATCTACCAGCGTACCATAGAGCTTGACAATATAAATAAGAAACTTCAACTGGAAATCACCGAGCGTATGCAAATAGAGGAGGCGTTGCGGTTAAGTGAACATCGCTACAAACGCCTCATAGGCGCCATAACGGATTATATTTATACTGTGGATGTGGTGGATGGAGAGGCCGTTTCTACCAGCCACGGTCCCGGCTGTGTGGCAGTGACAGGCTACACGCATGAGGATTACCTCCGTGACCCCTTTCTGTGGTACCAAATGATACATCCTGAGGACCGTCACTCTGTTATGGAGATGACACGGCGCGTTTTGGCAGGAGAGATAATGCCCTCAATCGAGCACAGGATTATCAACAAGGACGGTACCACTCGATGGGTGAGAAACACCATAGTTCCCCGCCGCGACAAAGACGGCACGCTCATTGCCTATGACGGACTCATATCTGATATAACCGAACGCCGCCGGACTGATGAGGCTTTGAAGCTTAGCGAACAACGGTACAAACACCTGCTTAATGCCACAACTGACTATATATATACGGTGGAGGTCAGTGAGGGCAAAGCGGTATCAACCAGCCACGGTCCTGGCTGTCTTGCCGTAACCGGATACACATCGGAGGAGTATGCGCAGGATTCCTTTCTCTGGTATCGGATGATACACCCGGAGGACCGTCACAGTGCCTCAGCTATGGCTGAAAAAACCCTCAGAGGTGAGCAGGTTCAACCCGTTGAACACAGGATTATTCATAAAGACGGCTCAATCCGGTGGGTAAGAAACACAACCGTCCCAAGACACGGGAAAGACGGCTTTATGATAGCCTATGACGGCCTCATAACAGACATAACTGAACGAAAACTGGCCGAGGAGGCTCTCAAAAGAAACAAAGAGCGGCTGGCCGATTTCTTTGATAACGCATACGATATGATTCAGATTGTAGATATGGATGGCCGCTTTAAGTATGTCAACCACTCATGGCTTATCACTCTCGGTTACGACGCATCAGAGGTTGAAGCACTCAGCATGTCAGAGATAATTCATCCTGATTACCTGAGTGAATACGAGGCTGTACTTCATGAGATTCGGACAGCAGGACATGCAAACAGGTTTGAAACCGTGTTTATCACAAAGCAGGGGCGTCATATATCGGTGCTGGGAAGCATAAGCTATAGTTATGAACACGGTAAACCATCCGCAGCACGTGGTATTTTCCATGATCTCACGGAAATAAAAAAAGCCGAGGAAACTCTCAAACGTCTAAATGACGATTTGGAATTAAGGGTGAAAGAACGTACCGCTCAACTTTACCACGCTGCCTCATACCTTGAGAGCGTACTCACATCGCTAACCGATGCTCTGTTTGTTATAAACTCCTCCTTCTCAATAAGAAGAGTAAACCCCTCGGCATGTCTTATGCTTGGGTACAAGGAGAAGGAACTTGTCGGAAAGGACATTAAAAGTGTCTTTTCCGAAAGTCTCGAGGCAGTTATAAATGAGGTGCTGGAACATGAAAGGGCAAAGGACGAGTTTATGACTGTCAGGACAAAAACCGGACAGACAATCCCGGTGCTGGTAAACTTGTCAAGATTAGGCAAAAAAAATGAAGAAACAATAATAGTTGTACATGATATGAGAGAAATAAAGAAACTTGAGGAGGAAACTCAACGGATACAGTTAAAAATGCTTTCTGCCTCAAAAATGGCGACTCTGGGTGAGATAGCAACAGGCATTGCCCATGAAATAAATCAACCCCTGACCTACATAAGCAGCTTCATACAGGGGTTACTGCTTGATATAAAAAAACAGCGCCTTGATGAAAAAGAGGTACAAAAGGAGGCTGGCACTGCTTATAAACAGGTCGGGCGTATCGTGGACATAATCCAACACCTGAGAACCTTCGGACGGCGTGACGACCTGGAACTGACGCCGGTAAATATAGAGACGGTGCTAAATAACACCATGTTGCTTATAGGGGAGAGAGTACGTCTTAAAAACATAAAACTACAAAGGACCGTAGAAAACGAGGTACCCTGCGTGGCAGGAAGCGCTAATCAACTTGAACAGGTGTTTATTAACTTGCTTCAAAATGCTATGGATGCTTTCCCAAAAAATGCTGCCAGTGCTATAATTAAAGTTAATGTATCTCATCTGTATGAGGAGCGTAAGTGGGTAGTCATTAAGATTTCCGATAACGCATCGGGTATTGATGCCGAGAATCTGGATAAAATCTTTGAACCTTTTTTTACCACTAAAGAGGTAGGCAAAGGCACAGGCCTTGGTCTTTCCATAGTTTATGGCATAATAAGCGAACATAACGGAACTATCACCTGTGAGTCCGTAAAAAATAAAGGGACTGTGTTTACAATTAAAATCCCAGCGTGCAGGGAACACGTTGGTGAGTAAAACAGCCGCATCCGAGGTCAATATGCAAGAGTCAGAGGATATCAGAATACTGGTGCTTGATGATGAGCAGATTGTTATAGAGGCAATAAAAAAACACCTGAGAGACTCCGGTTATAAAATCTATTCGGCTAAAAACGGCAAAGAAGGAATCAGGTTGTACTCTGAAATCAAGCCGATGCTGATAATACTGGATCTAAAGATGCCTGTTATGGATGGGATAGAGTTTTTGGAAAAACTACATCTTTCCCCAGGCGACCCAGCCTCAGTGATTGTACTTACCGGACATGGCAGCGATGAGGATATGCAGCGGTGTTTTGAACTGGGAATTGGTGCTTTTTTGCATAAACCGTTTAACGTCTATGAACTAAAGGGGCTCGTAAAACACTCAATAACCCTTAAACAAGTCGGAGAAAACCTGAGGCGTGAACTGCTCAAACGTACAAAAATGGAGGAGGAGCTCAGTAAATACCGGTATCATTTAGAGGAACTTGTGCAAAAGCGCACGTCAGAGCTTGAGCTGTCAAATGAGCAGCTCCAGATAGAGATAGCAGAACGAAAGAAGGCAGAACTTAAAATCAGTCTTTCACTCAGGGAAAAGGAGGTCTTGCTTAAGGAAATCCACCACAGGGTGAAAAATAATCTTCAAATTGTGTCGTCTCTGCTTGATCTACAGTCAAAGTATATTAATAACTCTGAACTTCTCGATATGTTTAAAGACAGCCAGAACCGCCTTAAAACCATGGCCCTTATCCACGAAAAGTTATACCAGTCTGAGGATTTGTCTATTATAAATTTCTCAAGGTACATTCCAAGTCTGTTAAACCACCTTTACCAGTCATATAACCTCAGCACATCTGCCATATCTCTGGATACCGACATCGAGGACATATCAATAGGGGTGGATACTGCCGTGCCGTGCGGACTGATAATTAACGAACTGGTGTCAAATTCACTTAAGTATGCCTTCAAAAACGGCAGAGACGGCCTTCTTAGTGTTTATCTGAAAAGGGACTATGATGATTACTTTTCCCTGACAATAAGCGACAACGGAGAGGGGTTACCGGATGAGTTTGATATAAAAAATGTCAAATCCCTTGGACTTAGGCTTGTTAACGCCCTTGTGGTGGATCAGTTGGAGGGTTCAATTGATTATGAGGGCAATGGCGGGGCTAAATATTTGATAAAATTTAAGGAATTAAAATATGATAAAAGGAGATAGGTGATACCTGACAGAGAGGAGACATATTATGGTTGAAAATCCGGGGAACTTCTCACAATCAAGAATTCTGGTTGTAGAGGATGAAAGTATAGTGGCCATGAATATATGCGAACGGCTAAAAGAATTGGGTTATGAGGTGGCAGATGTAGTATCAACGGGTGCTGATGCGATAAAAAGAGCCGGGGAACTTGATCCCGACCTTGTACTTATGGATATAGTGTTGAAGGGCAACATGGATGGGGTGGAGACAGCCGAAAAAATTCGCAATACTTACGATATCCCGGTCATATTTCTTACGGCATACTCAGACAATGATACGCTGAGACGTGCCAAAATCACCGAACCCTACGGCTACATCCTAAAACCGTTTGAACAGAGGGAGCTTTTAATAGCAATCGAGATAGCCGTGTATAAGCATGAGCTGGAGAGAAGGTTAAAGGCAAGTGAGAACTGGCTTCTGGCAACTTTGAAACTGATGTCTGCAGCTCTGATAACTACTGATATAAACGGCACAGTAACGTTTATGAATGCAGAGGCTGCAGCTATCACCGGTTGGACTATGAAAGAGGCGATAGGGGAGGATATAACTGCAGTTTTTAACGTATCACAGGAGGACCCTGTAAGAAAAGTGCTTCAGGAGGGCATGGTTATTTCCAAAAACAGCTTGTTAACTAATAAAAAGGGACTGCAGCATAAGATAGACTTCAGTGCCATCTCTATTACCAATGAGAGTAAAAGAAACATGGGTGTAGCAATCCTTATTCATCATGCAAGCGGAGATTAAAAAAAAATTCTAAATGGGCTAAAGTTTTAAAAATATTAACCGATATAATAAGTAATAACATTAGTACAAGTGAGGGGGGTGAGTAAAATGGTAGGAAACGTCAATAATCAAAGACCGGGAGTAACACAAGGCGGGGTAAATCAGGCAGCACAGCAGAACAAGCGGCAGGTAGAGCAGAATAATGAGAAAGAGCAGACTACCCAAAAGACAAACGCAGCTGCTGTTGTAAAGATATCGGATGCAGCTAAGGCAGCAAATGCTGGCGCCAAAGAAGAGGCAACAGAGGCAACCGGCACAAAAGCAACAGAGGCAGCTGGCGGGGCAGCAGTAGTAAATTTATCTCAAGAAGCAAAGAATGCTCAGGCAAATGCAGCTACACCAACTAAGAAACCTGAGGAAACAGCACGGAAAGCGCAGGCTTCTATTACAGGGTAGTGGACATTACGGCAAAGGGCAGGCGTCCACATGGTAATTACATGTGGAGCAGTGGTTGGATGGTTGCCCGTGGACGCCGCAGTTGTTTAAAGGTGATTGTTACTTAGACAATTGTCTTTTTGTCAAGGATGGCATTATGGACATAAAAGCATATAATACTAACATACCGGTTTATTCTCAGCCAGTGCAGAACACGGCTGAAACGGATAGTGGCAGCAGGCAGGCTCCTGCTTCAGGTAAGACTGCAGCTGCCGCCAGCAACGCCGGCACCCAGCAGGATACATCTTCTGCCCTTAATAGGGGCGTGCTTCCTGATGCTGAGATTAAAGACACTGATAAAGGCGTCGCTGCTGTAGCCCAAAAGGTTAAAGATAGCACAGCCGGTACGAGTAAAGGTAAGGGTTCCGCCCTGCCTGATACCAAAGGCAAGACCTATTTTGCCGTTGATGACAACAATAATGTTGTTATCAAGGTAGAAGACTCAAAGGGCAATGTTGTCAGCCAGATACCACCCGAGGAATATATCAAAATGTCTAAAGTACTTGAGGAAATTTCAACCAACCTGTTCCACACTACCGCCTGACTGTTGTTTATAGTTGTATTGATAGTACCAAACTGCTTTCAAGCGCCTAACCTCATTGTCAAAACATCTCCACGTAAACAGGAATGGTGGAAACGCTAAACGTTGCCGTTGAATTGCTAACACTTACATATTGTTCTTGCAAGCTGTCGCTATAAGGCACAGAATTAGTTATTTTTACGCTTGTGACAGACGCATTATCTAAACTTAAAGAAATAGTACTATTATCTGCTGAAGACCATATAACATACACAGGTTTACCTTGCACAGTGAACTTGTAAGCAAAGTAATAAACATTATCATGCGGTGGTACGGTGGTTACAGAGGTGAAGTAATCTATCTTTTGTATAAGTAGTCTCATAGCATAAAAGGCTGGTCTTTTTGTTCCATCTAATGCAACAAGACCTTGGTTTTGCATCATATAATATGTATAGAATATTTTATCAGTACCATTGTTAAAAATTTTCAGGTAACTCTTAACGAGGCGTTGTGCCTGACAGGAATCATCCTCCACAAAGGGAGTGCCGCATGGGGAGATATCTGAAACTTGTATATTAAAAACGCGGTACTCAGTCAACCATGGGGGGTTTTTACCGTAGGTGTTAAAGAAATTATACCATGTAGAAGAATCTGCATCCATGCCGTCATCATAGTTGGGGTCGTAGTGGTAATTCCCTATGTCCACATTAGGGAGTCCGTAACCAAACAATATTTCCCAATAAAAGTAAGCTGCCGCAAGGGATGTAGCTCCGCCGTTTAGAACCTGAGCCTCAGGGTCAATTGACTTAATGGCATCGGATGTACTTGTAAGCACCTCGTAATAATCATCCTGACTGCCCCTGAAAAACACCATAGGTGTAATACCTGGTTGAGTAGTTTGATAGGATGTCTCCGGCTCATTTAACACCTCCCAATGTTTAATGGGAGTTACCAATCCTGGCATACTGTTTGCGCCTCTTGTGCCATATCTTTCCACCAGTGCTTTAACGAAATTAATGTAAGCATCCATGTCATAAGGCTTACATCTGGATAGAGGCAAATCAGCCTCCCACCTTGAGCCAAGGCACATTGAGATATCATAGTTGGCCTGATCCCATACGGCATAAGGCCATATGGTAGGTAACACTTGTAGGCCGTGCGCCTGTGCTTGTCTGACATAGTCATCAGTGATGCTAAAATCGTACATACCCTTTTGATGCTCTATTAAGCCCCAGACAAATGGCCCCGGATGCGGCCTGTCATATTTGAAGCCTACCTCTGTAAATGGTTCAAAATATGGCAGATTAGTCAGCGCATAGTACCAGAAGACTTGGGCATCCTCGTCTCCGACAAGCCCGTAGTAGTTTCCCAGATAGCCAAAATGGGAATCTGCTGTTTGATCCGCTGCATAGGATTTGTTTTGAGGGCAGTAACTTGTCATCAAACTCATAGCAAACACTATCAACACAAGCCTCAAAACTCTCTTCAAGTTAAAAGCATTTAAATCGTTATATGCAGAATTAAAAAAAATCATGGACCCCCTTAATACTTTGAGAAATCTGCTAAACACTCGTTTACTTCTAATAATAACTCTTTTCCTTCATTAAATGTAACTGTTGCCAATGCCTCGCTAAAGTCAGCCCATTTGTAGTCCGCAATTTCAGATTCCTGAATCTTAACGGTTTTCTCTTTCACTAATGCTAGAAAATACAGAACTGTCTTATTAACCGGCTTTCCTTGTCTTGTGACAATATAGTTTTCGATAAATGGCGGATGGTCATATAGTTTATAATCAGTTACGGAGGTTTCCTCCTCCATTTCTCTTTTAGCAGTGTCAATTGGAGTTTCACCCGCATTAGCGTGTCCTTTGGGAAATGCCCAATGACCGGCATTATGCTGTATCAGAAGAAAAAGCGGCTTACCACCTTGCTCATATACGGCAATTATGCCATAAGAGCGTTCCTCTTTAATGTTTAAAATGACAGCCTGCTCATCACAGTCCGGAAATTTTGGGCATTTTAAGCAATCGCCCCATATTTTCTGAGGCAGTCCGGATTTATCGGTTTCTGTAAAGCCGTGTTTTATAAAAAAACCGGGCACATACGTAAGAGCAAAGACTCTGTTTATGCCAAGCGCTCCTGCATCTTTTATGCAGCGCTTAAGAAGCTCTGCTCCGACAGATTTTTTCTGAGCGCTTTGTTTTACCGCAAGTGATTTTATTTCAGCCAGATCCTCCCACAGCACATGCAACGCGCAGACTCCGACAATATCCCCATTACTGTCCTCACACACAAAATAGTCCCTGATATGTTCATAGAATTCGTTGAGAGACCTTGAGAGCATCACCCCACGAGAGGCAAACTCATTTACCAGCCTCTGGGCTGATTTTACATCACAGACCAGTGCGTTTCTGATTTTCAATTATCTCAAAACCTCTGTCTATTGCAAGCTTATTAAGTGAAAGCGTTTCAGATTGTAACTTCATGGAGTCATTTTCCATAACTGACAGCAGCAAATTCTTTTTTAAGAAAAGCATATCTGTCATTGAAGCGACAGCGCCAAGCATAAGCATATTTGCAGACTTTTTGCTGCCAAGCTCTGAGGCAAGCGTTGTGGCAGGAATCCCGACGGTTTTTATTTCAGCACTGCCATTTTCATAAGTAAACAGTGATGAGTCATAAAACAATAAACCGTTTGCTCTTAATCTGTGGATAAACTTTTTTAAAGACATACTGTTAAAAACAATAAGCACATCTATATGTTTGATAACCGGAGAGCCAATCGGCTCATCGGATGCTATGACCGTGCAGTTAGCCGTGCCGCATCTGATTTCAGCTCCGTAAGAGGGAAACCACGTTACATTTTTGCCGCTAACCATGGCAGCTGAGGCCATAAGCTTACCCATAAACAGTATCCCCTGGCCACCTGAACCGCCTATAAGAAATCTATTTTCCATCTAAACTCTTCCGACACCATTGTTAATATCCTTAAGTATGCAGGGTTTAAACACCTCGGTCATTTCATTACGTATCCACTTAAAAGAGTCAATACAACTCCGATGCCAATCGGTGGGACATGGCGAGAGGATTTCAAGAAAGCTAAAACCCACGCCTTGTACTTGATTGGAAAGCACTTTCACAATCTGTGATTTTGTGGCAGTTACACCCTTTATCCCGTCAAGAGCGGTTCTGGCTACAAAAGCAGCGCCGTCTATCGTGGCTATCAGTTCACTGACCTTAAGAGGATAACCCTCAGTGTATATGGTTTTTCCTTTAGTGGTGGTTGTTGTTGTTTGTTTGAGTAAGGTTGTTGGGGCAGCTTGACCGCCTGTCATTCCATAAGTAGCATTATTTATGAAAAACACAGAGAGATTTTCCCCTCTGTTTGCGGCATGGATAATCTCACTGGTGCCAATTGCGGCAAGGTCGCCATCCCCCTGGTACGAAAACACGATTGAATCAGGGTTTACACGCTTAAGTGCTGTTGCTACCGCAGGCGGTCTGCCATGAGCGCACTCTATGACATCAAAGTTAAAGTAGTCATAGGCAAACACAGCACAACCTACCGGAGCTATACCTATGACACGTTCCCTGATCTGGAGCTCATCTACCGCCTCAGCTATCATCCTGTGCACAAGGCTGTGACCGCATCCGGGACAAAATCGAAACGCTGCTGCTTTCAGGCTCTCAGGCCGTTTAAAGACTTGTTTCATACCTTGCTATCCATAAATGCCAAAGTATTTAATTATAACATATTTGCTAATGGCTTTTAGTAAATGTCTTTACTATTAAAATTATTTAAGATTTACTGATGGATTATCATACAATAGCTTATGTAAAATAGACCTATGCAAAACCGCTCAAATAAACTCTTGCTGATTTTACTTATAGTAATTGCCGTTTTAACAGCTTATTTCCCACTTAGAGGAAATGGATTTATCAACTGTGATGATCCACAGTATGTCACGGAAAACTCCTATGTTTTAGAAGGGCTTACGTGGGAGGGGTTTAAATGGGCATTTAAGACCAATTTTTTTCTTAACTACATTCCACTGGCCTGGCTTTTTCACATGTCTGATGTTCAAATTTTTGGTCTGAATCCGGCAGGCCATCATTTGACAAGCCTTATTATGCACATTGTAAACTCTCTCCTGTTACTCTGGTTTCTCAGGAAAATGCCTATTGAAGACAATCAGGCACTATTTGTGGCGGCACTGTTTGCCCTCCACCCAATAAATGTTGAATCCGTGGCATGGGTATCGGAAAAGAAAAACCTTTTATACTCAGTCTTCTGGTTTCTATCGCTTGCTGCCTATATAAACTATGGAAAATACAAAAGAAAGAAGGACTACTTTTTGTGTCTTACTTTTTTTATTCTAAGTCTGTTATCAAAACCAATGGCTGTTACTTTGCCTTTTGTGTTGTTGCTATTGGATTTTTGGCCGCTCAGGCGATTTTCATTACTGACAATACTTGAGAAAATCCCATTTCTCATTCTTTCTTTTTCAGAAAGTTTTATAACATTCTCGTTACATGCCGATATCTCTGCTGTTAACTCACTAAACGCTTTCCCGCTGCTACCTCGTATCGGCTATTCGCTCCTTTCTTATGTTGATTACATCATAAAGACGATATATCCGGTTAATCTGGTTCTCTTTTATCCTTACCATGAGAACTTTCTTATCTTAAAGTTTGTTTTTTCTGCTATATTTCTTTTATTAGTCACATTGTTTGCTATAAGATTAAGAAAAACGCACCCATATTTCATTTTTGGATGGGGCTGGTACATCGGATTGCTTGCACCCGTTACGCGGTTTTTATTTGCCGTACGAGATCCAATATCCGACCGCCATGTTTACCTTGCAAACATAGGATTATTCATTATTGTAACCGCAGGCGTACCGGATTTACTTAAACAGCAAGCTGTGATTAACTTTAAACAACTGATAATCCGCACTTTTAAATCAGATTGGAATCTGCCGGCACCCAAACTATCGCTATATCTTTCACTTGTAATATTGGCAATTTTTGCCACTATGGCGTTTAAACAGGTTCAACGCTGGAAAAACTCCCTGACTCTGTTTAGTTACACAATAGACGTTTCACCGCGCAGTTATCAGGGATACAATAATTACGGGGCAGCGTTAATTGCTCTGGGGAGGTATCAAGAGGCTCTTGAAGTATCTCAAAAGGGGCTAAGAGTGAATCCTAACTCAAAAGAGCTTAACTACAACATGGGTGATGCCCTTACGAGGCTAGGCAGGATTGATGAGGCATACGATTATTTCAAATTAAGTTCGCCTGATTTATCAATTAGCAAAGATTTCTATTATAAACGGGAGGGGCTGAAATATTTGAAACAAAAAAAGTACATGCAGGCTGTGCACTTTTTTACTCTTTCGCTGAGGTTCAAAGACAATGACATAGAGAGCATTAATAATCTTGGGATTGCACTAATGGGATTAGAAAAATATGAGGAGGCGACAGAGATGTTCACACGAGGGCTTACCATAAACCCAAAGAATTATCAATTACTATATAACAGGCGTCTTGCTTTAAAAAAAGCCGGACGACATGCTAAACCCGAGTTACGGTAAGAAACAAATTTATAACCACAGATACACACAGATAAATTAAATAATCCAAATCTGTGTTCATCCGTGTTTATCTGTGGTTTATTCGGTTTTTTTCCTATAAATGATAAAGTTGGTTTTACTCTTTGCTGTAAAATATTCATAACTGTCTGGTTCAGGGACAGAGCCGTCAGCTTTTGAATCATAGACCTCAATGCTTAGTTTCTCATAAAAGGAGTTGAACGCATCAGGAATGTTATCGATACTGGTTTTCACTATACCTGATGCTGATTTTGGTAGTATCCAGTCATGGAGATATTTGGTTTTAACGTTTGAAATATTAGGCGGGAAAAACCTTGCGTCAACAATTTCCATGTTAGTGTAAAAAATCAGGGGTAACTCAGGGTCAGCGACATATATGCTGCCGTCTTTCCCCCTACTTTCCCGGTTTATAAACGTAGCAACTACCGTCAGTTTATTTTCATAGTGTGTTGTAATGGATTTTGCCATCTTAAAAACAGGTATTTCAGGAGTATAAATTTTAGAATGAACTCCGGTGTGACGAAATCCCTCAAACATACTTTTTACCGGATAAATCGTATAGACGGAAAGCAGGTTTGTAAATCCAAGCAAAATTGCCAAAGTTACAGATATGAGATTATTTTTGATAAGCTCTCCTGTAATAACTGCTGCAATCAGAGCAAACACAGGGAAAAGTGCCGCATTGTACCGCATGTAAATCCCAGGTGCTCTTGCCTCTGTAAGCATAGTAACGGGAATCAGGATACAGATAAACGCATACAAAGTTGACAGCGCAGGCTCAATTTTTTTCACTCGTCTTTTCAATAAATATATAGGGATAACAATCAGCAAAGGGACAGGGAAAAGATGAAAATGAATTTCCGATACATAATATAAAATTTTAAATGGTATATCCTCGTGGTCAACTAAAAATGCTCCCTGCTGCCATAGTTTTGCATAAAAAATCCATGGTAAAGCAAACGCTGTAAAAGTCAACGCAGTAACAGCAAGACTGCGCAGCAGAGCTGGGATTTTTTTATAAAACAGACAGCTGAGAACCACAAGGGAAATGACATTTCCCAAAACCATAATATAGTTAGAATAAAACTGCAGTGTCAAAGCGATGGCAAGTTGTATGGGCGCTGATTTTTTCTTTCCCTTTAAAACCATAAACAAAGACAATATAATCCAAACCTCTGTAAACATAACTACCGAATAGTATCTGCACTGTCTGACATGGAGGACAAACAGCTCTGAGCTCAATAAGAAAAAGACCGATAAAACAGCAGCTTTATGACTTTTGTATATATAAAAAGCCGTGTATGCAAGCAGCGTTAATGTCATAAGGCCAAAAAGAGCAAATGGGAATCGTGCGGCAAAAGTACTTTTCCCTAAAAAGGCAAAAGATAGTGCCGCAAGATATTCACCCAGCCACGGTCTCCAAATCCACACTCCATTTTGATTTGCCTCGATAGTTGGGTTAAAAAGCGTAATCAGGTTTTTGCCGTCAAATACTTTTGGAACACCAAACTTAACTATATTTGCTGACAAGAGAGCGGTCTCAGCCTCATCGCCCCACAGAGGGCGGTCATTAAGAGCGTAAAACAACAAAAACACCGCAGATACTGCTAATAATACGTAGCTACAGATGATGGTTATTTTCTTAAACATACGGGTTAAATTCCCTCGTGTCTAATATTTATCAAAGTAGCAGTCAAAAGCATAACAAGGCGGCAAGGAGAAAGCGACGCCTCCCTTTACAGGGGATTCCCCTTTAGGGGAGACGTTGAGGAGCTTTTGACGATGCCAACGCAGTTAGGCGAATGAATGCTGCTTTGAATTACATGCCAGATTGCCCACTGCCTAGTATCTCATACTTTCCCACTCCCTTAAGTTCAACCGTGAGGTAAACGCCAAACTGGTTTGACGACTGGCTAAACAGAAGCCCTGTGCCCCAGCACTGTTGTGTATAGGTAAGTTTCAAACCAAAATACCCAAGCCTGTTCAATGAGGCATCATACCATGTCATCGTCTGAGCCCGGAGTTTGGATGTTATATTAAAACCTACTACATTGGTTAAATACATAATATTCATTTCTTTGTTGTATCTCTCTGCAAAATTAAGAATAGTATTAAAAGGCTTAAATTTAAATGTTACTTCGGAGTTAATTCCTTCAAACTTATCGGTATTGAGATCATACAGTGCCTCAGCCTTTACTTCAAGCGGACGAGCCAGGCCTAGTTGAAACATCAACGGCTGAAGCCTGTTTGTCACTAAAGACGTGTCATATCCTTCAGAGAGTTTGGCGTATAAAAAGGTGCCGCGTTCGTCCCTGAGGTAGTTCATAAGTGACAGTTCGGCGGTAGAGGTTCTCCTAAAGTACTCGGTTGAGTCAAGAGTAAACTTATTTACGGTGTTAAGCCAATTTGAGGCTGGTGTGTAGGTAACAGTTGTTAGGTTGTCAAGCCCGCTTGAGGCATAATTGTATGAAAGTGACGGCTGAAAGACATGTGTAATGTAGCCATAGTTTTTAACAAGTGTTGTATCCAAAGAGCCGCTGTAAGTCAATGCAGTGTTTTTATAACTGTTTTCAGAGTCTGGCTCTCTGGTAAGATAGACATCGTAAAAGGTGCTTCTTACGCCTGCCGATTGTGTAAACCTTAGATTGTCGCCAAAGGAATAAAATACTTTTGGATAGAAATCATACCGTCGCCCCTTAACAGATTGTTCCGATATGAAGTTAGAAACAGATGTCTCCATTGCAAACAGGGATGTCCTAAGTGGAGTTGACTGCAAAAACTCTGTAGGGTGCACGGTAAAACCAATCTCAGGCAGTTTTTCAGACACGTTTCTCGTGTAATATTTCAAATCCACCCAGTACTCGGAAAGCATGTACGCACGCGCCTTATCTGTAGCATAGCCAACGTCACCAGTTGACTGAAGAAAACGTGACACATTAAGTTGAATACTTGGAGTGAAGTATTTATAATAATTCTCATTGTTAAGATAGTGCACATTAAAATTTGTATAAAAATTCTCAAGGAATTGTTTATGTTCTCCTCTGACCTGTAAAAAATCCTCTTTGAGCACTCTGTCACTAATATGGTAAATAAACCATGAGCCGGTGATATTATCTTTTTCTATATATCTGTACTCAAGTCCCTCTCCTATGCCACGTTTTGTGTATGTGTCAACGACTGCTGTCATATCGCGGTTTTCTGAAATAACGTAATAAAAAGGAACATTAACATAAGTTCCAAGTCCTTTCTTGTAACCATAGGTAGGCATCAGAAATCCTGTTTTTCTTTGAAGTCCCGCCTGAAAAACCGGAGTATATAAAATGGGGGTGTCATTAACATTAAAAGTCACTCCTTTTGCTACGATTTTATCATTAGTATCAATATCAGCCGTATCCGACTTAAAACACCAGGCAGGGATTGGAGTGTCGCAGCTTGTGAAAGAGCTCTTTTCGGCGTAATAAATATTCTCACCCCGTTTTATTATAGTCTCTCCTTTAACGAAATAGCCGTCCTTTTTAAAAACCATATTGGCGCGCGTAAGTGTTCCGGTTTTATTGTCGGTAAACATGGCAGCCT
>JADFYB010000026.1:26756-27185 GCA_015233245.1 Nitrospirota bacterium
GTAATTACCGAAATCGGCAGTAAGTGTGGTGTTGTCCTGTTTTAGCACCACATTTCCGTACAGATAATAGAGTTTTGTCTTTCCATCATACTCAAGCTTGTCAGCCGTTATGGTTTTAGCTGAGGCCGCGTTGAGAAAAAACAGACATATTAAAAATGCCACAAATGATGTATTTATCTTTAACATAAGCCGCTCTAATTCTAACATAACCTTAAGATTTTTTTGGTTTAATGACTATGTAAAAAGCACAGAAAAATGAGCAACAATTAAAAATACCGTGTTTTTACATGGCTCACTATGGTATTCTAACTACCATCGTTAGATTTAAGGAGGTGTGCTGTGTCAAAGACGGCAATTATAAGTGTAACAGATAAAACAGGGATTGTAGATTTTGCCAAAGGACTAAAAAATCTTGGCTTTGATATTCTC
>JADFYB010000027.1 GCA_015233245.1 Nitrospirota bacterium
CACTGAGTGAAAGAAAAGACGATATCCCGCTGCTTAGCTATTATTTCCTGAAGAATTTTATTAAAGGTGTCTATTAAAGAAAGGATCTCTCCGTCTTTTGAATTAACATAGAGCTTTGTAAGTCCTCCCTCCGATATTATTTTCATGCTGTCCTCAAGTTGTTTCAGAGGTTTTACAATCATCTTTGAAATTATGTGTCCTATGGCCGCTAACATCAAAGTTATTGTTATTATTAAGGCGGCTATAAATACCCGGGCCTTTGCAAGAGTACTCTTATGATTGGTTTTTTCAATTATTGATATATTACCTGCAGACGTCATTATGTTTTTACCAAGAGTCCTTATTTTATTTTCTAATGCATCACGCTCTGGAAATTTGGTATCTGCGATAAACAGACTGTAAAAGTTTTCACTTAACTTGTTGTACTGTCTTAGTTTGTCATTAATCTCGTTAATTTTTTCCTTGCTAACAACAGCTTCAAAAATTTCTTTGTTGCTATTTAGCAAATCTAATGCCTTAAAGGTATATTTAACATTTTCCTCCCTGTCGGCAGTCTTACCATAGAGAAAATAGTTTTTTTCAAAACGCCTGATCTCAAGTGTTGTATCTACAAATTCAGACACTGCTTCAAGAGAAACTATCTTTTTTTCCATAAACCCTATTTCTACAAAGGCAAAAACTGAAATCAAAAATAGCATAACCAGAATTACAATGTAACTGGCCACTATTTTTCTTCTTATACTGGATTTCCATTTAAATATACTTAACATAATTTAGATCATACCACATTCGTTGCAAAATGCAACAGGGGCTATGGAAATGCAACAGGGGTATTTTCCCTGATTTTATTAGGTACTTATATTTGGCATTGCATAATGCAACAACCGATTGTGCTTTATTATCCCATAAATTTCAAAAAATTTACAATAATTATTATATATCAGTCAGTTACATCTTTGGCACGATTTTTGAAATACATATAACCAGAAGAAACTTAAAGGAGGTAAAGAAGATGGTGTTAAAAAAGTTTTCAGAGAAGATGGATAAAATGTTTACGGCTATAACATTTGCAGAGGAAGGTGAATTCGATTCGGCAAGAGAGTTTATGGCTGACAACAGGAAGGTGCTGCTTGCCCTCACCGATAGAGGAATTGACAGAAAAACCCTGTTGTACACAATAAATACCTGTAAGAGAATAAATGCCGAACTCGATATCCTGTACTTAACTAAAACAAAAGAAAAGAGTGCTTTTCTAGACAAATTCTTCTCGGAGCTGGATAAAGAGAGAGTCAAACACAAGCTTATAGTAAAAACCGGAGGCCTGAGACAGGAGATAGTAGCCTACACGGAGTCCAACAGGGAAATTCTTTATGTCATCGTGGATTCATCAGATAACTGGGACATTGCAGATGAAGAGCAGGAAAGAGAATTCCCCGATCTGTTGAAAAATCTGAGATGCCCGCTGGTTGTAATAACAGAAAGTGCGGTAAGGACATAGTTTAATGCCAAGCGGTTCTTGTGGTTAAAAAAGGTTTATAACTGATAAGAGACAAACACTATTTACAGAGGAGAGAGTAAATGTTGACGTAGAAACTTTTCTGGAAAATAAATTTGATATGTAGATGAGATGGCAGAATGATTTCATAGAAAAGCTGCCATCTCTATATGCGTGAATCTAACAAAATCAATGTGTTAGGTTCATATTTTAAAAGTAGTAGAAAGAATTATGGGTGGCCTTCCATTCTGTTTTTTTGATG
Source organism: Nitrospirota bacterium (assembly GCA_015233245.1). Lineage (GTDB taxonomy): Bacteria > Nitrospirota > Thermodesulfovibrionia > Thermodesulfovibrionales > Magnetobacteriaceae > Magnetomonas. The sequence continues at coordinate 1,758 of JADFYB010000027.1, forward strand.
TAAGTTGATTTGTGAAAAAAATATTGAAAAAACTATCAATTTTGTTTATACTAACCAAAAATTAAAAAAAAAGTATTTAAAACAGATTTTATCAACTGTTTTATTACGTTTAGATGTTTTTTTAGGCTAATCTTATTACCGGGGAGATAAAATGCTCAAAAAAACCTAAAAAATATTTTGAGGAATAATAATAAGGTTACGTATAATTACAAAATACAAGTAATACCAAGTAGCTTTCAATTGCCTAACTTTGTTGGCTTTGTCGCAAGCTCCTCAACGTCTCCCCTAAAAAGGGGAATCCCCTGTAAGGGGAGGCGTCGCTTGCTCCTGGCCGCCTCGTTATGCTACTGAATGCAACTCGGTATAATCTAATAAGGAGGCCAATGTAGATGCCGTTTTTGAAAAAGTTTCTGTTGGTAACAATGGTGATTTTAGTAGTGTTCAGTGTATGTACCAGCGTTTTTGCATCATCCGATGTGGTGGAGCCGGTTAAAAAAGCAGCAAATGTATCTTGGTGGGTGTGGCCGCTTTCCCTGTTTGTATTAACCTTCGTGCTTGGCATTGTAGCGGTGCTTGGGGGTGTAGGGGGCGGAGTGCTTTTTGTACCAATTGTGGGTGGGTTTTTCCCATTTCACCTTGATTTTGTAAGAGGTTCAGGGTTGCTGGTGGCATTAGCAGGGGCATTGGCAGCAGGCCCGGGGCTTTTAAAAAAAGGTATGGCTGATTTACGTCTTGCCCTGCCAGTTGGGCTTATCGCCTCCGCATGTGCTGTAGTGGGTGCGATGATAGGTCTTGCTCTGCCAACTAATGTTGTTCAGATATCTCTCGGTGTAACAATACTTGGCATAGTAATTATTATCATCATGGCTAAGAAGTCTGAATTTCCTGAGGTTAAAGAGGCTGACGCCCTTTCCACAGCTCTGAGAATAACCGGCGTGTATCATGAAGTGTCAACAGGACAGCAAATTAACTGGAAAATTCATAGAACTCTTAAAGGATTTCTTCTGTTTATCGTAATAGGTGTAATGGCTGGCATGTTTGGCCTTGGCGCAGGATGGGCAAATGTGCCGACATTGAATCTTCTTATGGGAGCGCCTCTTAAGGTGGCTGTATCATCAAGTAAATTTCTGCTTTCCATAACCGATACATCGGCTGCCTGGATATACATTAATAACGGCGCTGTGCTGCCTATGATAGTGGTTCCCTCAATTATAGGAATAATGCTCGGCTCTATGGTAGGTGTTAAGATATTGGCAAAGACCAAGCCTTCTGCCGTCAGATATGTTGTTATCACAATGCTTCTTTTTGCAGGTTTAAGGGCACTGTTAAAAGGCCTTAACGTATGGAAATAATTTTTTAAATAAAGGAGAGCTAAGTTATGGGAAAAGAAGTACATGCAACTGAGGAACAACTACGATACGCGACAATCCTTGACATAGGAATGAAAGTTGGAATGCTTATGTTGATAGTATCTTTTGCGCTTTATTTAACGGGCATACTTCAGCCTCAGGTACCGGTAGATGAACTGCCTAAGCTATGGGGACTGTCTGTGCATAAGTATCTTGAGGTGAAGGGGTTACACGGCGGATGGTCGTGGCTGCACCTTCTTAACAAGGGTGATTTTCTAAACTTTACAGGTATAGTTTTTCTCGGAGCTGTAACAATTATGTGCTTTCTGGCAATAATCCCCATGTTGTTTAGAAAGAAAGACATTGCTTATGGCATTATTGCCATGACAGAGGTGATAGTGCTAATTTTGGCGGCATCAGGACTGTTAAAGACAGGAGGTCACTAATATGGGAAACGATAAGTACAGAATGCACCTGATGGGAGATTTAAAATCCATCATTTTGGCTACCGATGGTTCCGATTTTAGTAAAGGCGCAATAACTGAAGGAATTAATTTTGCCTCAGCCTGCATGACCCGGTTGACGCTTTTGAGGGTTTTTGAGTTTAATCCCGAGTTTGAAACATCAGGGATGGCATATGTTGAGAAAATGGAGGAGGAAGCTGGTAAACATTTTGATGCTATCCGAGATCTGGCTGCCGAACAAAACGTTGAGTGCGATATAGTGGTAAGGAGATCAAATCAGCCCTATGAGGCTATAGTAGATGAGGCAAAAAAGAGAAAAGCCGACATAATAATAATGGGAAAGCACGGCAGAACCGGACTAACCCTGATGATGATGGGGAGCCAGACCGCTAAAACCATAGCCTACTCTCAGTGCAAGGTACTGGTCGTACCAAAAGCCGCAGAAATAAAAGGTGAGAACATTATGCTTGCCACAGACGGCTCAAAGTTTAGTGAAGCTGCCGAGCTTGAGGCCGTCAATATGGCTGCCAGATGTCCTTTTGTTAAGAATTTCCTTGCCGTTTCAGTTGCAACCGGTAAAGAAAAAATAGCGGAGGCTGAGAACAATCTGCTAAGAGTCAAGGATAATTGCGCAAAGCGCGGTGTAGCTGTTGAAACCCTTGCTCTGATTGGTGAGCCATATAAGGCAATTGTTAACGCATCCATGGAGTCAGGCGCTGATCTGGTTATAATGGGCTCACACGGCAGAACCGGCCTACAAAGACTCCTTATGGGAAGCGTTGCCGAGCGTGTCGTATCACTTGCACAATGCTCGGTGCTTATTTCCAAAATTTCTTGATATTTTGCTATACAGAAAAAGGCACTGCCCATTCATTGGGCGTGCCTTACCGTTTACTTTGCTTTCAGCACTCTTGTTAAACCTGGGCTTTCTTCTTGACATTTTTTTGCTTTATCTGCTTAAATCAACTGCTTGCTTTGTTTGACCGTTGGCAATATGAAAGAAAAAACATCCACCATCACAACGCAACCCGGCTATATAGGCCATAGACAGCGGCTGAGGCAAAGGTACATTAAAGCCGGAATCAGTTCTTTAGCCGACTATGAGGCGCTTGAGCTGCTTCTTACATACACACGGTTTCAAAGAGACGTTAAGCCTGAGGCAAAAAAATTAATAAAAACCTTCGGTAATCTTGCCGAGGTTTTAGACTCCCCTATAGAACAACTGCTTGAAATAGAAGGAATTGGTATTCAAAGTGCTGTTTTAATTAAACTTGTTAAAGACTTGAGCACTAAATACTTAAATGAAAAACAAATCTACAAAAAAACCATTAAAACCCCACTCGATGTCGTTGACTACTTAAGGGCAAAACTTGGCGCTAAAAAGAAAGAAACCGTTATGACATTATTTTTAAACTCCCAAAACAAAATCGTAGGCGAGGAGATAATAAGCGAGGGAATAGTAAACTACGTTTATGTTCACTTAAGAAACATATTTGAAATCGCACTGAAATATAACTCCACAGCGATTATATACGTCCATAACCACCCGGATGGGAAAATTGACCCCTCCGATGACGATATAAAGCACACACATCAACTTGTGGAAACTGCCAAAAACCTCAACATCGCAATCCACGACCATATAATCGTAAACAGATACGCATATTTTAGTTTTAGCGAAAAAGGGTTATTATAACAGGATGGACAGAAGCTCACTTGAACTATCAGCCATATATGAGATAAGCAAGATACTGGGGTCATCGCTTGAGATTACCAAAACTCTTAAAAACGCACTCAAGGTTCTCTCCGTGTTTCTTGACATTGAAAGGGCAGCCATATCGCTAAAAGAAAACGGACAGCTCGTTATAAAAGCGGCACACGGCCTGAGTGCCGATGAGATAAAAAGCGGAAGGTACTTGCCCTCATCCGACATAGAGGCAAACGTGGCAAAATCCGGATATCCCGTTGTGATTCCCAATGCTGTAGATGATTCGCAACACACTGAAAAGAAAGCTTTTCTCTGTGTGCCCATGAAATCAAAAAAGGAAATCATCGGAGTTTTAAGCGCTTACAGAATTTACAGGGGCTTTACTAAAGTGTCTCTGGATGAGGACCTGCGCCTGCTTAAAATCATAGCCTCGCTGATTACCCAGTGGACAGAGCTCTCTGAAAAAGTCGAAACAGAAAAGCAAACTTTGATACAGGAGCGGGAATCCCTCAAGCTTGAGCTTAAGGGAAAATACCGGATTGATAACGTAATAGGCAGCTCAGGGGCTATGCAGGATGTCTTTGAGGCCGTCCACCGTGTAGCAAAGACAAAGGCCACAGTGTTGATAACCGGAGAAAGCGGCACAGGAAAAGAACTCATAGCACGGGCAATCCACTACATGGGAAAACAGAGCAACGGTGCGTTTATAAAGTTTAACTGCGCTTCAATCCCAGAAGGACTTCTTGAAGCAGAGCTTTTTGGCCACGACAAGGGGGCATTTACGGGTGCTATGACAGCAAGAAGGGGACGCTTTGAGTTGGCCCACAAGGGGACCATATTCCTTGACGAAATTGGGGATTTAAGCATGGCGCTTCAGCCTAAAATTTTACGCATTCTTCAGGAGCGGGAATTTGAACGCATAGGCTCTGAAAAAACAATCAAAGTTGACGTTAGAGTGATAGCCGCTACGTCAAAGAATCTCCAACTGCTTGTCTCACAAAATAGCTTCAGAGAGGATTTGTACTACAGGTTAAACGTAGTACCGATTTGTTTACCGCCTATGCGTGAGCGTACGGAGGATATTACTGAGTTAATTGAGTATTTTCTAAAAAAATTCAGCAAAGAAAACGACAGGGCTGTTGAACTCAGCGATGAGGCCTTAAATTTAATGAAGCAATACCACTGGCCTGGAAACGTGCGGGAACTGGAAAACACTGTGGAACGAATTGTGATTATGTCGCCAGAGGATATGGTAAGAGTAAAGCACTTGCCGCTCAATATCAGGGTGTTTAATCAGGCAGCCGTTGCAAATAAAACAACACTTTCACTTACTGAGACCGAGAGAAATAAAATAACAGAGGCACTGGAAAATGCCGGCTGGGTGCATGCCCGGGCAGCAGACCTTCTTGGCATAACGCCGAGACAGATTGGATATAAGGTGAAAAAATATGGAATCAGGAGAAAAGATATTTCATGACTGGATGGTTTTGTACTTAAAGCAAAAGCTATCGAGGGATTATACGGAGGTTCTTACCAACCTTAAAGAGGAAAACGAATTTGAGGGCATGTATCCGGATTTAATTTTAAATAACTACGGGATGACTGTCGGTGTAGTGGAGGTTGAAACTGAAAGCTCGATATCACCAGAAAGCGCTAAACGATGGAGGCAGCTTTCCGGTAAAGGCGTCAAGTTAATCGTGATGGTGCCGGAAAGGTCAAAGCAAAAAGTGATGGGTTTGCTTTGGGATGAGGGCATAGCTGGCAGTGTTGCTTTGGGCGGCTATGAGTTGAAAATCAACATGCCATAGTACCGACTAATACATCACTTTCTTTAATAATACAGACATGATATACTACCCGTTGTATTATGAAGCTTAATCCTGTTGACGGCATTGTCTATATATTAATGAAGTTGTTAAAAAGATTCTTTGACAACAGATTATGCGGGATTGAGTATTTTGACCCAAAGGTAGTCAGAAGGATTTTAATCATCTCCTCAACCGCTCTGGGTGACACGTTGCTTTCCACACCTGCAATTTCTGCCGTAAGAAAACGCTATCCCGAGGCAGCAATTTTTGCACTCATTCACTTAAATTATCTTGAGCTTTTTACCACTAACCCTCATATTGATGAGTTTATCCCGTATTACGGCGGATACAAAAAATTCTTGTTAACCGTATCACGTCTCCGTAAGCTAAAGCCTGACACGGCACTGATTCTGCATGGCAACGAGCCGCAGGCAACCCCTTTGGCATATCTTTCCGGAGCAAGATTTATCTTTAAAATTCCAATTCCGTCTCAGTACGGTTTTCTGTTGAGTAATCACACAAACGGCTTTACTGACAGCCCGTGGCATCATCACGCCATTTCGGTGCGGCTGAAAACCGCCTCGTTTGCCGATTGTAACGAGGATGACTTAAGAATGGTGCTGCCGGTCAACAGTGAGGATTCGGATGCTATAAAACGTCTGTTCCATAATTTTGGATTTGAAAGCAAACATATTTTGATAGGGCTTCAGGCGGGAGCAGCTCTAAACTACAAGATGTGGCCAGAGAGTAACTTCACCGCTCTTGGGAAAAAACTCATTGAGCTTAACCCTGATGTTGGCATAATAGTTACCGGTTCAAAAGTTGAAAAAACTTTGTGCACAAAAATTGCCACCGATATTGGCTCAAAAGCTGTGCCGCTTTGCGGAGAACATCCGTTAAGGTTACTCGGAGCGCTTATTAATGAGTTAACAGTCCTTATAACTAATGACACCGGCACCATGCACGTGGCAATAGCCGTTTGCACTAAAACCGTGTCCCTGTTTTGCCCTTCACACCACTGGGGAGTTGGCAGAGCGTATGATTTTCATCTTCATAAGGTAATCTACAAAGAACGCCCATGTGCCCCGTGCGTTACAAAAAAATGTGAAAATCCCCACTGTATGGAGCAAATCAGCGTGGTGGAGGTTTTTTCAGCCGTAAAGGAGCTTATTGGCAAAGATAGCTATATATAATTTGACAACCACTACTAAGGCTGGAGGCGTAGAGACTTTCGTCTGGGGTATTGCGCGTGGGCTTGCAAAGCAAGGACATGAAGTTCATATCTATGGCGGTAAGTCAAATGATAACTTTCCGGAAACTAATGGTGTTACGGTCTTCACATACCCATATCTTAACAGGGAGGTAATACCGTTTGTGGGGTCGCGTCTTAGGAAATTTATAGAGCGCCTTTCGTTTGCATTTTTTGCCATTTCCCCTCTTATCAAACGCTCTTACGATGTAATCTACATACATAAGTCTTTTGATCTTCCGGCAGCTCTCTTCATCCGCCTGAGAACCGGCGCAAGGGTGTTTTTCCATAGCCATGGGACAGAGTTTTTCCCTGGATTTGGGAGCCTTGTAAGACGGGTCGATAAGTTTTTTTCTTGCAGCCAATTTAATGCCGCCTCAGTGGAAAAGAGAGCCGGAATCAGTCCCGTTGTTATATATAATGGTGTTGATACGGATTTTTTTAAGCCCTCAGAGCCTGATGAAAATTTAGTAAAGCAATATTCCCCGCATGGTGAAAAGATTCTTATCACAGTTTGCAGATTGGTTGGATGGAAAGGAGTACAATATGCTATAGCGGCATTGCCGGAAATTTTAACTAAACACAGGGTTAAATATTTGATAATTGGAGACGGAGAGTTTAGAAAATCTTTGGAAAGACTGGCACAGGAACTAAAGGTTGACGGCGATGTTGTATTTTTAGGTAAAATAACCAACAAAGATATGCCGCGGTACTATCGTCTTGCCAGTGTTGCGGTTTATCCAAGTGTTGCCGATGAGACTTTTGGAATATCTATAGCAGAGGCTATGTCTTGTGGCGTGCCGGTTGTGGCAACGCGGGTTGGAGGAATTCCTGAGGTGCTCTCAGACGATGCCGGAGTGCTTATCCCTCCAAGAGATGAACATGCCATCTGTAGCGCAGTTGATGCTCTGCTGTCAGACAGTTCATTAGCTGTTTCAACGGGAAAAAATGGCAGGCAGCAGTGTCTGGATAATTTTAGCTGGAACACTGTCATAGACAGATTTAATAAGGAGGCACAAATCAGTGGTTAAGCGGGTAGTAATGGTATCACCGCCATTTCATGCTGTTCCTCCGCTTAAGGGAGCAGCCGTTGAGATGTGGATGTGTGAAGTCTCAAAGAGAATTTTATCGTTTGAGCCGCATATAATTTCCATATCTGCCCCGTACTACCCGGACTATGAGTACAGGGATGGTGTATATCATCACAGAGTGCACTTTGGAAAGCTATACAAACGGTTGTTTCAGAAACTGACCCGTTTTGATCCGTTTTCGTATTCTAAGCGTGTTTTAAAAATAATTCATAAACTAAATCCACAAATCGTTCATCTGCATAACTCTGTTAAGTGGTTTTTACCTGTATTAAACTCCCTGCATGGAACGAGGATTAAAACCGTGCTGCATCTTCAAAATGAGTACCCTGTGGAGAGTTCGCTGAGTGTTGACGCTTTTTGGGGCTGTAGCAGCTATCTGATGAACCATTACAAAACTTCATTAATAGATGCCGGTACCAGTGAGTGTATTTATAACGGAGTGGATTTAGATAAGTACAGGTATTTTAAGGACGTCCCGGACAATAGAGAAGATATCCGGCGGCGGTTTAACATAAAAAAAGATGATTTTGTAGTTTTATATGTAGGACGTGTATCAGCCGAAAAAGGTGTTGAACACATAATGGAGGCAGCAGGTCTTTTTCAGGATAGCGAAAATGTAAAGTTTTTTATAGTCGGAGAACTTTCTGAAGGGGATTTAAGCAGCAGCAGGGTAAGGTATGGTATTGAGATGTTAAAGGCAGCTAAAACTTTGGGCGGGAAGGTGGTTTTTACCGGAGTATTTCCTCCGCAAAAGATGCACCTTATTTACCTTTTGGGAGATGTGCTGGTGCTTCCTTCAAATTTTGATGATCCTTTTCCGTTTGTTGTGTTAGAGGCTATGGCAACTGGTTTACCGGTAATTGTGCGGAAAAAGGGCGGTGTCCTGGATTATATCAAAGATAATGAAAACGGTCTGTTCATTGATGAAACTGACATAAGCGGAAGTATTTCAAAAATTATCGGAGATCTTATTAAAGACAGGGGGTTACGGCAGAGCATAGGACTGAGCGGGCGCAAGACCGTAGAGGAGCGTTTTAGTTGGCAACGTATATCGAGAGATTGTGAAGATGGGTATCAGAGACTTTTTGAATAAAGGAGGAATTAGAAGTCAGTATGGGAAACAGATATGAAGAGGCACAGGTGGATGTGCGCGCACTTGTTGGGGATATTGTGGCAGAGTTTATGCCGGAGCTTATAAACACAAGGATAAAGGTACTTTTTGACCTTAAAAAAAGAATGAGCCGTGGCACACTGGTAATCAGTAGACTTCAGAAATGCAGCGACCTTCTCAGATTTCTCACCAAAGACGAGGCCGGAGGCGACGAGGGCTATGATTTCATATTGTACCTTGATAAAGTAACCATAAACGCTGTTGATAAGGACGATAAGATTAGAATCATACGGCATCAGTTACGCCATATTGAGGTGGACATTGAAAACCCTGAAAATCCCTACAAAATGGTGCACCCTGATGTGCGGGATTTTTTTATAGAGCTGGAACTTAACAAGCACGACATTCGATGGGCAGAAAGGGTTTCCGAGGTGGCCGCATCGCTGTATGAAGCTAAAACTGAGGCGGAGGCAAAACTCTGAAAAAGAATTTTAACCACAGATAACCACAGATTATGGTTATGTGTGTATCTGTGTACATCTGTGGTATATTCCGTTTTGGTATTTAAAAGACTATGAAATTAGATAGAAAAGCAAAACACGTCCTTGCCGTGGCTGGCGGCAAAGGAGGAGTAGGCAAAAGCATCTTTTCCATTACACTTGCCACGTTGCTCTCCGGTATGGATAACTCCGTGTGTCTTGTGGATTTAGACCTTGGAGGAGCCAATCTTCACACATACCTGGGCGTTATGGGTAAAACTATGTCATTAGCTCATTTCATTCAGAAAAAAGTAAAAACCCTTCAGGATGTTGTCACAGAGACCCGTGTTAAAAATCTGACTCTAATAAGCGGCGTACATTATTTGCCTTCAATGTCAAACCCGGCTTCAACAATTAAGGCAAAGCTGCTTAAACACATACGGGCGCTTGATGTGGACTTTGTGATAATAGACCTGGGTGCCGGTATGGATTTAAGCACGATGGATTTTTTTATAAATTCCGATAAAGGATTTATAGTAACAGTGCCTGAGCCCGGGGCTGTGATGAATGCCTACAGGTTTATAAAGGGAGCACTTTACAGGAAACTTCGCGGGGTCTTTAAAAACCATGCCGAGTTAGGACCCATTATTGAGACAATGGCAGAGACGTCAACCTATGATGATTCCCTTATGCTTAACTGGTTTATAGAGAAAGTGCTGAACACAGACCCAGAGGTGTATCCTCTTGTTATGGAGGTAAGTGAGAGTTTTGATCCATTTTTGGTTTTAAACAGGATAGGACAGCAAGAGTCCAGCCGTTTAGTGACAAGTCTGATAAACCACTGTTTTACAAAGTACGGGGTTAAGTTAAACTACGTAGGTAATATTCCTGATGTAAGGGAAATAAGCGGCTATCTGCTTGATATCCCATCTTTTTTGCAAGCAAAATTGGGAGCAGCTTTCACATCAGCGGTTAAAAGCATAGTGAGAACATTTCTCCTTAGTTTCCATGACTCAAAAGTTATAACAGAGCGTCTTCAAATGAAATCAGAGTACAACGACAGCGAAATAGAGGAATTATCCCGTATAATAGACAAGTTGAACTCAGATATTTTTATTGGCTCAAGTAAAAAACTCTGGAAATTAAGATTATTTTTTAAACCTCTTGACGTTGTTCGCTATTTAATCAGCAAGGGTGTTAAAGAGGAAATTTTCTTTGAAGTGAAACAAGGAGCTTTTTTTAGAAGTGCGGACTTCAAAGAAACGCCTAAATAATGATTATCAATCAAGTTAAAGTAACATTTATAGCTGTAATTTCAAGGTGTTAGCAAACCAATGCAGAGCTGCATACAGTCCTTAATAAAAAAAGCATTAAAACGCTGAATTCCCTCCTTATCAGAATAACGGAACAAAAGAATTATAGAAAATTTTTTAATGAAAAAATTCTCTTGACATTCGTACTTTTTTTCTGTTATAACAGCTTTAGTTATGTTTGCTGTAATTTTTTTTAACATGTATAAATAAATTGTATATCTACTTGACAAAGCGTAGTTAATAATGTAATATATGGAGATGAGAATTTATATGTATTTTATGATGACGGTAGAGGGGCATAGGCTGTGTTTAGTTTGGGAAGGTGTGGGCAGTCGTAGCGTTATGTTTAAAGAAAGTCAAAAAAGGAGAGCATGATAATTTATTTTTCAGGGCTCTTGACAAAAGATAAGCGTTTAGGTTACAGTTCTGCATAGTGGAACTGGATAAGATCTGAAGTATAGATTATGGTTAGAGGAAAATATATGATAAGAAAGGGGGTGCAAGGGTCCAGATTAAATTAAAGCCTGCGTAGCAGGATAATTTGTAACTTAGTTGTTAGGGAAAATTAAAAGTTAAGGAGGCATTCTAATGAAGAGAAGTTTAGTTTATGTTTTGTTGTTGGCACTGGTTTTAACAGGTATGGGCATATATGGTGCAGGCAAGGTTGATGCCGGTTCATATGTAAGGTTCATTATCCCCTACCTCCACACCAACACCAACAATGCAGTTTATTGTGTAATTTCAAACATGGGTGGCACATACGATAACGTGTCAAGGTCAGTCATGCAGGTAGGTTCCAACACAGCAGCAAACTCGTCTACCGGACTCATACTCCCAGATGATGCATCTGCCTACAATCTCATGACCTACAGAAGCTCACAGCAGTTTACGTTTAGTGGTCAATACGTTTACGTAGGAACCGCAAACACAGAGATCTTTGACCTTACCGGCAGCACCTCAACTAGCTCCGCATTGGGAGCATATAGCGCCAAGTTAACCTTCGTAGCAGCCAGTACTGGTGCAAATCCTTGGAACGCATTCTCGACTAACTATTCAAACTTAGATTGTAAGAAGGTGGGTATGTCTTGTTTCCAGGGCACTACGACACCAAAACGTAACTTAGTTGGTTATACCTGTGAGGCTGGTACTTATGACGGTACTACTTACAGAATTTACAAATCAATCTCTATTACGTCAGCTGCTGCATCAAGTGGTGGTGCATCAAATCTTAGCAATGGACAGACCACCACTGGTACACTTTGGGTACCAGGCAATACGGCCGGCGATGGCAGTGGTACAACTTCTGGTACAGACAACTCAACAGACTTAGCATACTAATTTAAGTCTAATATACAACCAATTAAGGGGGCAGCTTAGCTGCCTCCTTTTTTTATTCCGTCATTGCGAACCCCCGTCGACACCCTGCCGTCATTGCGAGCGCAGCGTCGCAATCTTTACTTTCAATCAATTTCAAAACAGCTGAGATTGTTACGTCGCTATCGCTCCTCACAATGACGGAAGAGGAAAACAGCTGAGATTATGTCGCTATCGCTCCTCACAATGACGGAGAAAAACGCCTTCTATGACAATGCGCCGTCATTGCAAGCGCTGGAGACACCGCTCCGTCATTGGAAGCGCTGATACCCTGCCGTCATTGCGAGCGCAGCGTCGCAATCTTTACTTTCAATCAATTTCAAAACAGCTGAGATTGTTACGTCGCTATCGCTCCTCACAATGACGGAAGAGGAAAACAGCTGAGATTATGTCGCTATCGCTCCTCACAATGACGGAGAAAAACGCCTTCTATGACAATGCGCCGTCATTGCAAGCGCTGGAGACACCGCTCCGTCATTGGAAGCGCTGATACCCTGCCGTCATTGCGAACCCCTAAAGGGGGTGTGGCAATCTAAGCTTTTAAAATTATAAAGGTAATCTTCTATCCTTGGAATTAAGCACTTACATTGATTTAACTCATATTATTTTAATAAAATAGTAATAAGAAAAGATCAATCTAAACCTTTAAAACTTAACTATATGGAAAGACATTTTTATGTATACATTATGACGAACAAAAACAATACTGTTCTATACACTGGAGTTACAAACGACCTGAAAAGAAGATGCTACGAACATAAAAATAAAATGATAGATGGCTTTACAAGCAAATACAACATTTCTAAACTAGTATATTGTGAGCTATTTGAAACAGTAGGAAGTGCAATCACAAGAGAAAAGCAAATAAAAAAATTTTCAAGGCAAAAAAAGGTGAACCTCATAAACGAAAGCAATCCAGAGTGGAACGACCTGTATGTGGATTTGTAAATAACTATATGATATTATAGCAATGTGCATAATTCCGTTCATTATTTTAGAAGGCTGAGATTACTACGTCTATAACGCTCCTCGTAATGACGGAAGAGGAAAACAACTGAGATTGTTACGTCGCTATCGCTCCTCACAATGACGGAGAAAAACGCCTTCTATGACAATGCGCCGTCATTGCAAGCGCTGGAGACACCGCTCCGTCATTGGAAGCGCTGATACCCTGCCGTCATTGCGAGCGCAGCGTCGCAATCTTTACTTTCAATCAATTTCAAAACAGCTGAGATTAACACGTCGTTATCGCTCCTCATAATTACGGAGAAAGAGAACAGTGAATTATTTAAACAAAAAACACAGGTTCAACACGTGCTACAATTATGTGAAGAGCAGCCGCTACAACCTTTGCCACCACCTGTATCAGCTTGTGATGACGATTTGCCGCTGCCGCCCATTCCAAAAAGTGACATTTTCTTTCTAACGTCTTTGTTTTCACATTTTGGACACTTTACTACTGTGGTACTAAACACGATTAGTTCAAAATCCTCGTTGCATTTTTCACATTTATATTCATAAATCGGCATATTTTTAAACACCTCCCTCTTTCAAACAAAGTTCATGACGTTGCGTACTATTTCCATAGTTTCTGAGGCTGCCTTTTGTGCCTTAATATTGCCTGCTTCTATTATTTCGGATAGTTTTAAGGGTGCGCTTTCAAGCTCTCTGCGCTTTTCCCATATCGGTTCCATAACCTTAAATATATTTTTTATTAAAATACTCTTACAGTCAAGACAACCAAATGATGCAGCACGGCAGCTCTCTGCCACCAAAGTTTGTTCCTCTTTTGTCGAGAAAACCTTGTGGAGCGCGTACACCGGAGACTGCTCAGGGTCTCCTTTATCGGTTTTCCTCTTTCTGGCAGGGTCAGTCATCATTGTTTTAATTTTCTTTTCAACTACATTAGGCGTATCAGAAAGATATACCGCATTGCCATAGCTTTTTGACATTTTTCTACCATCAACTCCAACCACCTTTGGAAACTCCGTTAGAAGCGGTTCAGGTTCGACCATTGCCGTTGTGTTATATAGAAAATTAAACCTTCTGGCAATTTCCCTTGCAAACTCAAGATGTGGCACCTGATCTACCCCTACAGGGACATGCTTAGCTCTGTAAATTAAAATGTCAGCAGCTTGAAGAACGGGGTACCCTAAAAAACCATAAGTGTTTAAATCCTTATCATGTATCTCGTTTTGCTTTTCCTTATACGTGGGCACTCGTTCAAGCCAACCCAAAGGAGTCATCATACTAAGTAAGAGATGCAGTTCAGCATGTTCTATAACCTTAGATTGCAAAAACACCGTACATTTATTGGGGTCAAGTCCTGCGGCTATAAAGTTAATCAGCAAATCCTGTGAGTAGTTTTTTATGAGGGCAGGATGAGCGTAATTTGAAGTCAGTGCGTGCCAATCTGCCACACAGTAATAGCAGTCATATACATCCTGAAGTTTAACCCAGTTTTGAAGAGCACCGACATAGTTTCCTATATGCAAAAGGCCACTTGGCTGCATTCCACTTAACACTCGTTCTTTCACATAAACCTCCCAAGCTGTTCTACAAAAATTTCTACAAAAAGCTGGATTAAAACCTGAATTGGTGTAACTATAAAACTCAAAAGTCCAAGAAACCACAGACCAAGTATAATAAAAGTACCGTATGGCTCAAGCCTTGCTATCTGATAAGCGTACCTGTAAGGAAGCATACTGACCAGTACCCTGCCACCATCAAGAGGTGGAATGGGAATCAGGTTAAAGGCAGCTATGAATATATTAAAACTTAAACTGTAACTCAGCATATGGGAGATGGGAACCAATACCTTAGCCGAGAAAAATTCATCCTGAGTGGAGTTATACAAGGCGCGCACAAAGGCAAATAAAAAAACGCTGCATATAGACAAAATTATATTCATAACAGGTCCGGCAAGTGCTACTAAAGCCATATCTCTGCGCGGATTTCTTAGATTTCCGAAGTTAACCGGTACGGGCTTAGCCGAACCAAAAATAAAGGCGCCGTTTGAGCCGACAAAAAGCAATATCGGCACAATCACAGTTCCCATAAGATCAATATGAGCTATGGGATTTAGCGTCAACCTACCCATCTCTTTTGCTGTAGGATCGCCAAGCTTGTAGGCGATAAGACCATGAGCCGCTTCATGAAAGGTTATAGCCACAACTATAGGTATGGCGGCTATCGTTAGTGTCCTCAGTATCTCAATAGGATCCACAGAGCCCCTTTATTTAAGGTTAAGTATCACAGCGGACTCAGTATATGGTCAATAACCGAGCGTGCTGCCACTATCGGATCTATTATGGCGCTGTCCATGTCACCGCCCTCTCGTTTATTTGACAGGAAATTGATTCTGTCTTGCATTCTGTTTCGCAGATACGCAAGATATTTCTCATCACGCGTAGGCTTGTACTTCTTGTCGAAATCCTGGCCAAAAAGTTCTTTTCCATTTTTGGGCACTGCAAGACCGGGAAATGCTTTCCAGTCTCTCCATTCTATAGTTGCGCGCATAAGTTCTGTAACGATAGATAATGACAGGTTTTTAGGTATATCTATTAAACTACCTGCTAACCCAAAAGCATACGTGTTCATGATGTAGCACTCAGTGCCAGTTTGGAAAAGCTTATAGAACTGCTGACAGTCCCAAATAAGAGGAAACACTCTGAAAGGATTAGCAAATGGCTCTATGACAAGTTTTTCAAGCTCTTTGGGGTCAACATTTTCCACCCCTTTTGCCCTCATCGTGCTTAGGGAGGCGCCCATTGCAACGGCAAGCCAATTATTCTTAATCTTAGTTATTGGAGGAAGGCTTGGGTCTTTCTGAAGCCATATCACTTTACCGGGGCGCTCGCAGTGGTCGGTATAGTTGAACATATCGCGGCTCTTAATACACCTGCCATTATTATTTCTTGCATCTTCACATACAATTTTGACCTGTCCGTCAGGTTGTTTTGTTATTGCCACATTTTGTGCCGAATAGAAATACTTACTAACAGGGTCGTTATATTTAACCGCATCTGTTTTATCAAACAAACTTGGCTCTATGGCTACCGAGAAATTACTGTCAAGGTCGATTAAAAAAGCGTCGTCATGTATTACCGTTACAACCTCATCAGCACGGAGTGTGCCCTCGTGGTCGTGACTGTTAGTTATTGAAGATTTGCCGGAACCGGACAGTCCAAATACAGCGATAGGAGTGCTGTTGCCGATTTTTTTTATTCCTCCGTGACAAGCCACCATGTTGTGCCTTACTCCTATAGTCCAGGCAAGGGTAAGGGTAGCCTTTTTTCGCTCGCCAAAGTATCTTAGCCCAAGAATAGCAATACAGTTTTGCATTTCATCCACTATGATAAGACCGTCGGGAAAGTCTGGATGGCTCCAGTCCTGATCTGAGAGCACCATTATGTCAGGCTCATCAAGTACTCTTGATTTTGCATACGTATCAGTCCACGGTTTTAACCACGGAGTAAAGTTAAAAGCCCAGTCAAGCATGTTTTTGGCATCAGTTTGAGGGCTTATCAGGTAGGCTTTCATCATAAAATCAGGATGAACTCCAACTATCCCCTCAAGGACAAAGCTCGGTTTTTTGTTAAAATTATATATGGCCTCTCTTAAAATCGCAAGATACGTATCTTTATCTTTACCCATCTCACGGACAAGTCTTCTGGCTTTTGCCGTACGCCCAACAATACGTCCATCATTTGATACCAACACTTTGGAATTAGATGGAAGTCCGAACATTTCCGGCTTATACATGGGTTCTGTCGTTACTACCACCTCTGGTTGTTTTATTGAATACTCGTAAAGTTCATTTAAATTTGTTTTTTTAACTGAGTTAGCATACATGGCGCTCTCAATTATAGCTCTCCAAGGGGAGCCGGGTAATTTGTGTGCACTTGCCATTATTTCAAACTCCTTTTTACAATTTCATATTTTAAAAGAATGCATTGTTAACATACCATCGTTAGTATTATCTTTAACTGCCTGGGGTCGCTGACCCCTTAACTGCCTGGGGTGTTGACCCCTTATTTGTTTTCCACCATCTCCCATATCCCGCAAGGACACACTCCAGCACAAAACCCGCAGCCTATACAGATGTTGTCATCAGAGACATATTCATATCCACCGCCCTCCGGCGTAATTCTGCTTATGGCTCCCACATAGCACGTTGCTTCACACATGTGGCAGTCTCTGCATACCGCACAGGACATACATTTATGTCCCTCAGCCTTTGTAGAAAACTGAGCGTCTCTGCATATCTCGTAATAGACATCCTTTATCTTTTGATATGGTATAGGCAGCACTGGGGCCGGTCTGTAGTAGGCTCCGCCGGTAAGAAGTGTGTGCACGGCAAGGGCTGTAAGTCTGCCCTGGCCTATGGCATGTGTTGCAAGTCCCTGTTGTTTTACATCTCCTATTGCAAAGACCTTAGCGTCAGAGGTATGTCCAACCTCATCTGCCTCAATAGAGCCGCCCTTATTTGTGTGAACACTCGGAGGCAGAAAATCAGTTACCGGAATGTCACCTATTGAGTATATGACGACATCAGTGTCAATAGTTGAACCATCAGTAAAACAGACCTTATTTTCCTCTTTTACATATTTATCTGTAAACTTAGGCCATACAACCTTAGTGCCGAGAGATTGTGCAATTTCTAGCTCTTTTCCAAACGCGGCAGGTTTTTGCACATCGACAGCGGTAACCTCTTTGGCCCCTGTATGCCAGGCCTGTGCAGCAACATCCATCGCGACGTTTCCGGCTCCTATGATAAGTACCCGTTTGCCGGTAAGATCATAGGTTTTACCCGTGTTCAATCCCCGTAAAAAATCATAAGCGCTTATCGCTGAGTCAATGCCGGGGATGGAGGGTTTTCTTGGTTTATGCGCTCCGACAGCCACTATTACTATGTCGTGATTTGAATATATTTCGTTAAATTTAGTTGAATCTATGGCAGCTTTATAGTTAATGTGTATCCCTGTATCTTTTATCCTTTTAAGCTCATGTAGAAGCACATCCTGAGGCAGCCGTTCTTTTGGAATAGACAACCCAAGCTTTCCGCCTACCTCGTCAGCCTCCTCATAGAGTTCTACAGTATGGCCTTTAAGCGCCAGTTGCCATGCCGCCGATAGTCCAGCAGCGCCTCCTCCTATTACAGCAACTTTTTTGCCGGTAGGCGGCTCCTTCTTTGGGGCTTTAACGTTTAGGCTTGCTTTGCCAAGCCCCTTTATATTTAGCGGCTTATCCAGTTGGCCCCTTGTGCAGGCCTCCATACAGAGGTTAGGGCAGATTTCACCGCACACTGTTGCAGGAAACGGCGAGTACTGAAGAATTAGCTCCAGTGCTTCTTCAAGCCTGTCCTCTCTGATGAGAGCCGCTCTTTTTTGAGTTGGAATACCGCTTGGGCAGTTTCCCTGACACGGAGGAGCGTACTTTTTGTTGCTCCACAGCGGCTTATATCTTCTGTCAATGCCTGTGGTTATATAAGGAATGGGAGTAAGCGGATGGTTTACGTATTCGGCAAATATGCCGTCTTTACCAACCTCTTTTTCCCAAAAGTTTGCTTTAAAGTCACTGATTGTCATCTTAAAGGCGCTCTTTTTTGAACGCTCTGCGGCTGTGTATGGAATCAGCTTTTTCCATGTACCTCTGTCTGATGTTAACTCATCAAAATAACCGGATCTGTCTATTGCCTCAAGGTAGGTTTTCATCTTAGGGGTTAGCCAATCCCAGTCGGCATCAGTCAGGTCAAGAAGTTTAACATCCGCTTCGCTGTAGCCGCTTATGGCCCCTCTGAAATAGACAACTCCCCCGACCATTCCCACACAAGGTCTGTAACCAAGAACGCTGCGTGGGTTTTTTGGGTTTACACCGCATACGACTGCAATTCCACCTGCCTTAAATTCAGCAAAGGTGTCTCCAACTTCTCTGAAATACCATGACTCCGGTGGAGGTTGCTTAGGATTATGCTTAGTCATGGTGTCACAGCGGGCACCGCCGCTACCCTGTACATATAACACACCCTGAGCGGCAGCATTGTGGGCGCCATTGGTGACATCACCCAAAACTGTGATTTTTGCTCCGCAATTAAGCCAACCCACATCGTCTGAGGCGCTGCCATGCACCACAATCTCTGTGCCAAACATTCCCATGCTGCCCAACCGCTGGCCTGGTGAGCCTTTAACCGTAAAGCGTACAGTCTCACCGCGTGGCCAAATCCTGCCGCCAATTCCGTGCTGTCCGTCGGCGTTTATGGTTATGTCTCTTACACCCTGCTCAACATGCGCCTGTATGGTCTCTTCAAGCACTCTTGACGGCACTCTGTTGTCATTTGCCTTACCATGTATCGTTATATTCTTACTCATAGTTTTCTATCCAACCTCTTATACAATTTATAAATCACTATACGCCTGGGCAGGGGAATCCCCTTCAGGGGAACGCTGACCCCTTAACCGCCTGGGGTCGCTGAGACCCCTAACAGACGTAGCTAATATCCAACCTTTTTGCAATAGCAGGATCATCGGCACTGATCGCATCAGACATCCCAATGGGAAGCTCTGTGCTTCTTCCTAGTGGCGCAAATATCTTTTTAAGTTCTACATCGAGCGACTTATAGATTTCTACAACACGCTCAGCGACTTTTTCCGAATCCAGGCGTCTGTAGAGTTTTGGATCCTGAGTGGTAATACCGCGCGGACACCGACCGAGGTTGCAAACATTACAGCGGTTATTTTCATCCCCAAGGCACCCTGCCGCCCCTTGCATCATATATTTACCAATGGATACGGCTGAGGCGCCAAGCATGATGAGCGCCGCAGCGTTTGCCGCAAGATTTCCTTTTTTGCCAACTCCGCCTGCGGCTATAAGCGGAATTTCGTTTTGTTTTCCAGCTTTAACCAGATCAAGATAGCAGTCCCTGATGTTTGAAGCTATAGGATGCCCCATCTTATCCATTGACACGTTATAAGCAGCTCCCGTACCGCCATCCTCGCCGTCTATTGAAAGCGCTGCAGCGAATGGGTTCCTTACCAAATTATTAAGCACGGCTTTTGCCGTCTTTGAGCCCGATATTTTAGGATACACCGGCACCCTGAACCCCCACGCCATGTACATGGACTGAATCATCTTAGCGACGGCCTCTTCAATAGAGTACTTTGTCTGGTGTGTGGGAGGGGAGGGGAGATCAACTCCGGTTGGAACTCCCCGGATTTCCGATATCAGTTTTAATACCTTGTGTGCCATAAGAAGGCCGCCGTCACCGGGCTTTGCCCCCTGACCGTACTTTATCTCTATTGCGCAGGGGTCCTCTACCATGTGAGGAATTGCCCTGATAATTTCGTCCCATCCAAAATACCCTGAGGCTATCTGGGGTATGAAATACTTAATAAATCTAGATTTAAGCAGCCTAAGCGGCATTCCGCCCTCGCCTGAGCACATAACCACAGGCATTTTCTCTACCTCGTTTAGGTACGTAATGCCCATAGCCAGCCCCTCCCACATTGTAGGAGACAGAGCACCAACCGACATACTGCCTATCATAACAGGGTATATCTCTCTTACGGGCGGTATGAATTTTGTAGAGTTTTTATCCATCGCTAATCTGTCATCATCGGCGGCAATAATCGGCAGTTCATCGGGGGGCAGTATGCGCCCAAGATAGGTTCGGATTCTAAACTCGTGCCGTCCGGCGTCAAGAGCAGGGTCAGTGAGCATTGAAATTCTGGTAAATTTTAGTCTGTCTAAAGTGGAGACCAGTGGATCGTTACGGCGACCGCCGCGTGTGTACGGGTGGCCGCCCGTGTTTTTATGAGTTAAAAATTTGTGTGCGGGATTAAACTCCGGCTCGATTGCTTCATTTGGGCACACCAAAGAGCAAGTTGCGCACCCTGTGCAGTAGTTAGCAATATTCGTTGATTGTTTTACTACAGTTTCAACACTTCTCTCCACCTTTGGATTTGGCACAGGGCCAAATGAGCCAACCGTACGTTTAGCTTTAACTGAAGGGTAAATCGAAAGCATAGGGCACACTGCCGTGCAACGCCCACAGCGTTTACACCTGTCATCCCGCCATCTTATTATATAAGGGAAATCCTTAAGTGTTAGTTCATGGTTTTGGTCCAACCTTGCAGCTGGTTCCATACTCTTACCTCCTTTGCCTGCGGAGAGACGATAACCATATCGTATCTCATGGGGTAAATATCCGTGGATGGGTCTCTTTCAGAAATAGCGCTGTTAAGTCCGCACTGCTCTGAGACAAGGGCATATTTGCCCGGAACTCCGCCCACTACCCCAGGCCGCAGCTTTTTAGCATCCTGCACCATAAAACACGAGCCATCCGGCGTAAACCCTATCACACAGTTTGGGCCGTCTATGCAGAGAAACCGTAAGCACATCTTCATATACATTACAAAATCCTTATCCGGCCTGCCTTCTATCTCCTCTTTCTTAAGAGGCGTGATAACGTCCTTGTAGTATTTTAGTGGATAGCCGAGCACCTTATTGGTGTAGTGCAGTATGTGAGTAAAGCCCTCGCTATCGCTGTTATAGCATATATAGCCTGGAAACCCACGGCTTGTCAGGTAATCGCGGATGGGCATAAAGGCCCTGTTTTCACCATTTGTCATAGAGCCGTAGCCCTGAATAAAAAAAGGATGACAGGCATAGAGGTTTATGGCGTAATTAGTGTTTTGTCTGCCCTGAGCCAGTATTATCTTTGCCTTAAGGAGGGATGTGTCAAGACCAAAGAACTCGCTTAACTGTAACGGGTCGCCAACCTCTTTAAGAGTAAGGATGTCGGGGTAGAAGGAAAACACTATGATGGATTCATCCTCTTGCCCTATAGATCTGAGTTTAAGACGGGTATCGAGAAGGAGTGTTTCTTTTACAGTTATGGATTTATCCTGAAACTCATCAGGATAGTCATAAACGTTAGCAAAGTAGCAATCCCTTAGCTTAACTCCGGTAACAGGTTTGATTTTCGGATGCCATGAGTGGACAGACTTAAAGCCAGCCGCAGACATGAAGTTATCAAGCTCCTTCATACCGCTTTTTGAGCATATTCCGGAAAGAATCGGGTATTTCTTGTAACTTTCAAACTCTCCGCCGAGATCTTTTAAAATCAGGCCCATTCCTGAGCCGTCGTGCCCCTCTTTCATAGTCTCAAGGGACAGTACGTTTTCCATTGGAGAGATATACTCTCCTGATGTTATTGCGCTTAACCGGCACATGTGTTTTGCCTCTTATCTTAAATATTTTCTAAAACGTGTTCATCAAAATCACAATAAATGACACGTTTTTTAATATAAAATCATTTTGAATATTTTGTCAATTGTAGAAGTAGAAAAAACATAAAATCACAGTAAAAATGCAAATAGAGCTCAAATGAATAGTGTTTTTGAAAAAACAGTATGATTTTAGGTAGAAAAGTTGAAAACTTAGCTAAAATTTAAAATAACAATATGGCTAATAAACCACAATATGTATTTAAATTTACACAGATTATGTTATAATTGCAACATGTTGGGAAAATGGATTTATATTTATTCATATTTATCAGGATGTTGAATAAATTTCATATATTGGCACAAGAATTGAGAGACATTTTATAAGCTGTTGTTATTTTATGATTTTCAGACTGAATAGTTGCTAATTTGGTAAATTGTGTTGGTTGATTTTAAAAAATGTGGAAACATTGTTTAAAAGGAGGTTTAATATGTCTTCTATTTTTGACTATCCGGATATAATAGATTCGTTAACTGCTGATTTCTTTCATGATATTAGTAATTATGTTACTAAACAAAAGATATTTAAACAATTTTATGTTCAGAGGATACGAGAGGGAGACTTACTACTGTCAAAATTGAAAGATTTGTCATATTCAGGAAATAACATTCTTGTAGTTGGTGATATGGGAGTAGGTAAGACCGTCTTTTTGGAATGTTTTTTAAATAGACTATGCGAAACCAAACGTGATGCAATGTATCATTTTTGTGAATTTGCAAAGCCTGGAAGTTACAATTTTTTAGATTTAAGAAAACATAGCTTTAGTCAGGAAAACATCAAGGAATTTATAAATTACTTTCGCAATGAATTAGTTAATGTAATGCTCCAGTTATTTCAAACTTTAGGAGTTGTATGCAATACGATACCAGCTCTTGATCATACAGATGCAACATATACAGCACGCTATGAATACTGCTCAAACAAGTTAAATAGCTTAGGACTAAAGAAAAATGCTGAATGTACTCATTTTCTGTTTATTGATGATGTCGATTACATAGATAGCGAGATACTTCTTGAATTGATAGAGAATTTAAGACCAATACTACAATCTCCTTATATCTGTGTTATTTTAGCAGCAAGAATCCCAGCTTATAATACTATAATGTCATATCACGACCATACAATATCAAATACTTTTAAAAATTCTGAGGTTATACCACTTGCGCCATTATCAGCTTACGATATATTGTTACCAAGAATTCAATTTTTATATAAGAATGGTAACAGCATGTTAGACGTATTAAAGAATACTGATATTTTAGCAGTAATGCCTACTTTGCAACGGTTTAAAGATAAAATTATTCAAATTTTAGGAGACGATCCAAATGTTCCATTTGAATATCCATTTACGTCAACACAGCATGTATTTATGGAAAAAATGAGTAATGGCAATGTATCTATGATATTGCAATATGCAAAAGAATTGCTTAAATACATGAATGCAAACAAAAAAGATATCACAAAAAAAGAGCAGGGATATTGGATAGGACGTGATGCAATCTTTAGAATTTTTAGTAATATTACAATAAATGAAAAAATTAGAATTTTTAACTTGCATGATAAACGTACAAATATGTATAAACCAAAATCAAAAAATCAAAAAGATCAAAAAGTTGGAAATTCCATTTCGGTAATAGTACTCGAGACATTTAGGGATAACGAATGGATAAATACAACAGATGTCGAAAGCTTAGAAGAACTATACGGCGTCAGTGTTGCTGACTTTAAAGATTCAATAAACAGACTTGTAGCATTACGATTATTAAATGAGCGCGTGTTTTACAATGCTAGGAAAGCGTCTAAAAGTCCAATTGCTTCATATCCTGAATTGGTTTTAACATCAAGAGGTAATTTCTATTTAGAAAATTTAATTTTTTGGGACGCATACAAAACTAAATACGGTGTAAGCAATCATCATAAATACGGTTTACTGACCAGATTACAGCAAACTATATTTTTTATTATAAAGGAGCTCATTGCAAATATTTTAATAGCTATAACACAAAATAATCTATGTAGTACTGATAAATTTAAAATTAACAAACAAACTTTTTACAAGAATTTAATGCTCTTATATAAACATATAATAAATAGCGCTATATGTATAGGAGATAAAACTGTCTTTACTCTCAATCCTGAATATATCACTAATTTATTAAATAAGCATTCTCTGCTTGAGAAAAATCCTGAATTAGATGATAGTAAGTATTATTTATTTTCAATAGATAGTTTAGAAAAAAGTGTTTTTAAAGAAAACTTCTATAGTTATAACGCTAAATTAAAAAATATCTATAATCATGATGAGTTTTTTAAGATTGTAAAGTCTATGGTTATTGAGGTTAAATAATGCCTAAAGGATATAATTTCTTCTATGAAAAAGGTTGTGCTTTTTATGAGTCGGAAAAGAAGTGTTTATTAAATTTTAGATTATGCTCCTTTTGCAGTTTTTATTTAAAGAGAATAGATATTTTACAACCTAAAGAGCATATAAACTTAATATTTACTAAATTATCATTCAGTAGAGCTTATATGTTCTCATTGTTGGCAATTGTTTTTTCATTAGTTAATTTGATGCAGTTGTTTTTATCAAGAAGTGATGATATATCACGTGAGATTTATAAATTATTTGCATATTATGCTCATTAAAAAAAGGAAGTTTAGTTTTTCATCCTTGCCAAAAGCGCATTGACTTTGGCGTCGCTTTTTTTGAGTTTTTCTGTGAGAATTATAGCCAAATTTTTATAAAGTTTCAGACAGAGCCTGGGTTCTGAGGTTCTAAGTATCACCTCGTTAATTGCAATAAGGCTGCAATCGGTCTCAGCCACAGCCGCAGCAAACCTTGGAGCTGCCGATATGATAGACATCTCCCCAAAGCACTCGCCAAGCTTTAGCACATTTAGAATGGTTTCAGTGCCCGAGTCGTCAAACTGTTTAGTGATTTTGACCTGCCCTGAGATGATTATAAACATCTTACTGCCTATGGTGTTTTCTTTAAAAATCACATCTC
>JADFYB010000028.1:0-22353 GCA_015233245.1 Nitrospirota bacterium
ATGGAATTGCATCAACCTGTCTATGAGGTCAAAATATATGACAACTCCTCATGGAGCTGTATCCACGGTGTAGGCCGGTGGAAAGAACACTGTGGCTGCAACTCCGGTATGCATCAGGAGTGGACACAGCACTGGAGAGCACCTCTCAGGCAGGGCATGGATGTTGTCAGAGATAGCATTGCAGAAGTGTTTTACGATGAAGGGTCAAAGTATCTGAAAGACCCGTGGCAGGCACGGAATGACTATGTGCAGTGCATGTTGGCAAACGACAGGGAAAGTCTCGGCAGCTTTATAGACTGCCATGCGCTCAGGGAGTTAACGTTGCAGGAGTGCTGCCTTGTACTTAAACTTATGGAAATGCAAAAAAACGCGATGTACATGTTTACCAGTTGCGGATGGTTTTTTGATGAAATCTCAGGGATAGAAACAGTGCAGTCTATGGCTTATGCAGCGCTTGCCATGCAGTATGCCGCTGAGTTTATTGACGGCGGCTTAGAGGGCGAGTTTATAAATAAACTCAAAGAAGCTGAGAGCAATGTCTTTGGGGCCGGGGAATATGCTTATGAAATGTTTGTCAAACCTCAGAAGGTTGACTTGCGGCGGGCTGGCGCTCATTTTGCCATCTCTTCAATCTTTGAACACTATCCGCCAAAGGTAAAAGTGTATAACTATCAGGTGGAGACTCTGTTTTATGATGAGAAACGCTCCGGACGCTTAAGGATTGCGGCAGGCACCCTGAAAATATTTTCAGAAAATACATGGGATGAGCAGATGTTTCAGTTTTTCGTCTTTAGAGGAGAACACGGCGTAAACTGTGCCCTTGCCGATTACACCTCTGAGGAGGAGTTTTCATCTGTTAGAAAAGATATTTTTGACGCATTTGAAAAAGGCCGTATTCCATACTCTGTCAGGATTATGCACGAGCGCTTTGGCAACAGCCACTACTCACTGTGGCACTTGTTTAAGGACGAGCAGAGAAAGGTACTTGACGAGATACTTGTGCGCTCTTATGAAAAAATTGACAGCCTGTACAGGCAGATTTACG
This sequence comes from Nitrospirota bacterium, assembly GCA_015233245.1. Lineage (GTDB taxonomy): Bacteria > Nitrospirota > Thermodesulfovibrionia > Thermodesulfovibrionales > Magnetobacteriaceae > Magnetomonas. The sequence goes on from JADFYB010000028.1 coordinate 1,046, forward strand.
AAAGCAATATTTCCCTTATGAATTTTCACAGGGGACTGGATATTCCACTTCCCGAGTCCCTCTCCATAGCACTTGTCTATGTGCTTAAGAGAGACCTTGAAAGTGTTTTAGAGGAGAGATTTCTTGACGCTGAAAAACTCAAAGACGCCGTCTCCGAGGTAAAGCGGTGGGATGTCCATATAGACAAGGAAAGACTCAACCTCTATGCCACTACACATGTTAACTACCTGATGGATGCGTTAAAGACTCAATGGGACTATGCAGAGTTATACGAAAAAATAGCAGGGGTACTTGAGTCTTTAAGCTCGATAGGCATAGAGCCGGATTTATGGAGTGCTCAGAACACATACTTTATTATTGGGAAAGAACATATGGAAAGTTTAAGGGAGCGGGCAGCTTTTGGTGATAAAACCGCTGAGCTGTGGCTGTCTAGCTACATAAGCCTTGGGGCTCATCTTTCGGTTGTAATCTAATCTTTAATTGACGAAACCGTAGTTTTTTTGATACATTAACTTTATGCAGACACTCGTACGAGATTTAGACTTAACGGAGATAATTAACGGGGAGGAAGTTGTGGGGCCAAGCCCATTTGGAAAGCATCAGAACGTGGCAGCTAACTTATATGATATTGTGCGTCAGTATATCAAAAAACACAATTTAGGTAAATTGTATTTTTCTCCGCTAGATGTAATCTTTGAAGAGGAAATTGACAGGCTACAGCCTGACATCTTATTTATAAAAAAAGAGAATATGGCAATCTTTCAGGACTGGATACGAGGTGTGCCAGATATGGTCTGTGAAATAGTCTCTCCGGGCACGTACAAAAAAGACACTGCCATAAAGAGAGCAATATATGAAAAATACAAAGTGCCGGAGTACTGGATAGTCTTACCTGAGTTTAACGCTATAGAGGTTCTAATCATAGAAAACGGTAAGTACAGGACACACTCGTATGCAGAAATTGAAGGTGAGGTTACCTCTAATGTTATAGAAGGGCTTTGCGTCAACATCAAGGATGTATTTGAGTAACCTGTAACAGAGAATTATTCCACAAACCCCCTCACTGCTTAGCACAAAACCCAACAGAGGTTAGTTTTTATTTTATCAGGAATTCTGTTAGCAATCTCTTGCTGTGTGTGTGCCTGAGAGATTTGCAAGTGTATTGAAGAAATCATCAGGTTATTGCTACAATTATTCACCTACTGAAAAACAATTATGGACAAAACAAACACAACAACTAAAAGCGAGACACTGCTTGCCAAGGTAAAAAGCCTCAAAGAGCACAAGCAAGTAGTAGATGTCGAGGAAAAAACTGTCAAACTTGTAGTTTTTACCTTAGAGGATAAATTGTTTGCTTTTTATGGAGAGTTTATAAAGGAGATACTTCACCCTCTAAAAGTGTTCTTTGTGCCTGGTTGTCCTGAGTTTATAGTTGGTGTGATAAACATCAGAGGGGATATTGAATCCGTGCTGGATATCAGAGGGTTTTTGGGTTACGCTCCAAAAATTTATGGCATAGACATTATACTTCAGAAAAGCAATCGAATTGTTATCGGGCAAACTGCTGATTTCAAAAGCGGAATCGTGGCAGATAGCGTAGTTGACGTGCTTGATGTTTCCGTTCATTCTGTTAATTGCTCACTGGCAGCCATCTACGGTTCTCTCAGAGAGTTTGCCATAGGAGAGTTCCTCTATGGTGATAAAAATGTAATCATTCTGGACTTTAAAAAAATACCGGATAAGCTCTGAAATGACAGCAGCCGGTTTACATGATATATCAACGTCAACATGGTGCGATTTTGTAATATTTACATCTGTTTCAGGCAGTACGTTTGCCGCTCTCTCTGAAGACATATTTGAAATGCTCTCACTTAATGAGGCGGTTAAAGTTGATGACCGGATACTCTATTTAGATAAAATACTTGGGCTCAAAGAGAAACAGTGTGCCTCAAAGGTATGTTTTGCCGTAAAAAGTACACACGGGAACACTTTGTTAGCGGTTGGGGATTTGATTGATGTTGAAAGCATAAGGCTTGATTCCATAAGTCCGCTTCCGGCTGTCTTAGTAAAAAAGATGAAAAGGAAATCCATATGGGCAGTGGCCTTAAGAAAAGAGGAGCTGTTGCTTCTTATAGATTTAAAAAAGCTCATTTCAGAAATTAAGGAGGTTAGTAACTCAGATGACAATTAAAAAGAATTTATATCTTCTTGCCGCGTTAAATGTGGTAGTCTTTATAGTTATAACCCTGCTGTTTTTTATCCATAGCGCCGATACAAGAGACAGAATCTCAAGGTTAATAAACACAGACCAGGCACTGCTGCTTCTCATTAACGATATGTACGCTAACGGCCTTCAAACAGAACAGGCAACTAGAAACATAATCTTAAACAGCGCTGATGACAAGGCACGGAGCAACTACAAAAAAGCTGTAGAGATTTTCGCTGAAGCCCATAAAGACGCAATGAGCTTAGCTGGTGGACAAATGAAAACAACACTTGTGGAAATCAAAGCTCTATGGGAGGATAACGAACGCCTCCGGCAGGAGTGTTTAACTCTGTCCGCTCAAAAGAATCTCTCCAGTGCCTCAGATTGTATAGTGTCCAAAGAAACTCCAAAGTGGCGTGAAGTCAGGCAAAGACTCCTTAATCTGATTGCCGTGCAAAGAAGCAAGTTTTCAAAGGTAACTGACGATACTGAGATTTTTATGTCAAGGACAAGAAAAAATCTCCTTACAATCATGTTTCTCTCTCTTACGATAACCTCAGGGTTTATATATTACGTTGGACGCGGAATAAACAGGCCACTGCAAAGCATAATGAAGACACTTAAAGGTTCAGAGAGCGACCTTACCGTAAAAATTCCAATAGTGGGCAGTAACGAAATATACGCACTGGCCGGAATTATCAACACTAACATTGATAATCTTCACCAAATCATAAGCACACTTTCCACCACAGTAAGAAACGTCTCAACCTCGGCAAATGAAATCTATGAAGCAGTTGAAAAACAGGCCGCTATCACCACAGAGCAGACAGCCTCAATATCAGAGATAACCTCCACTATGGAGGAGCTCTCTGCCTCCAGCACTCAGATAGCAGAGCACTCACAGTCGGTAGCCGAAATAGCCGCAAACACACTTACTGATTCACAGGCAGGAGCGGACGTCACAGAGAAAACCTCCAAAAATATGGAGGAAATCAGCACAGACAATAGGCGGGGATTAAATGAGGTACTTGAGCTTGGGAAAAAATCAAAAGACATAACCAGAGTTATGGAAATAATCAACAATATAGCGGACAATACTAAACTGATAGCTTTTAATGCAGCACTTGAAGCCTCAGGGGCCGGTGAGGCTGGAAAACGCTTTGGCGTTGTGGCTGTGGAAATACGGCGTCTGGCAGATAGTGTTATGGATTCCACGGCAGATATTGAATCGAAAATAACAGAAATACAAGACTCTGTAAACCGCCTTGTAGTGGCCTCTGAAAAGAGCTCAAGAGCCATTGCAGAGGGACTTGGCACATCCACAGAAACCACCAAAACACTTGCTGAGATTCTTGAAGGAGCACATGCCACAAGTGATGCGGCAAGGGAGATTTCCCTTTCCACAATGCAGCAGCGCACAGCAGTAGAGCAGGTTGTCATAGCGCTCAGGGAAATCGAGGATGGTGCTAAGCAGTCTGCTGGAGCAATTAACCATGTCCACGGAATAGCTAAGAATCTGTCCGCTTTGTCCGGTAATTTGCAGGATATTGTGAAAAAATTTGTCCTTAAGGGTTAGGCTTGTCAAAAAACAGTAAACTAAGAGTGCTTGTCGTTGATGACAGCGCCTCTGTCAGAGCCCGCATCAGAAAAATTCTGAGCGAGGACATCGAGATAGAGGTAATAGGTGAGGCCGCAAACGGCCGGATGGCGGCTGAACTTTCTAAAGCCTTAACCCCTGACATTATAATAATGGATGTAGTGATGCCTGTCTTGGACGGTTTACAGACTATAACTCAAATAATGGCTGAAGATCCTGTCCCAATCCTGGTTTTGACGTCACAGTCCTCGGCTGACACGGCTTTTCGGTGTATCTCAGCAGGTGCTCTTGAGGTACTGATTAAGTCTGACATTGCCACAGAGCCTGAAACTCTCATAAAAAAAGTAAAAATGCTTTCAAAAGTTAAGGTCATAAGCCATATAAGGGGAAAGTTTGGCATAGTGGCGGAAAGCCGTGTTCAGCCGGATATTATAAAAACAACCGCACTTAAAAAGATAATAGCCATAGCATCATCAACTGGAGGCCCTAAGGCTCTTTCACTGATATTGCCCGGATTACCTGATGATTTCCCCTGCCCTGTGGTTATAGCCCAACACATGTCAGACGGCTTTATAACCGGCCTTGTATCATGGCTTGATGCCATTGTCCCAATAGAGATAAAAATAGCAGAAGCTCAGGAACCTCTCAAACCGGCTGTTGTTTACTTTTCTCCATCTGAGTACAATATGGAAATTAGCGAGGAAAGGGTTGTTAATTTAACCAAACGGTTGCCTCATGAGATTTATCATCCCTCTTGTGACAAGCTCCTCGCCTCAACAGCCAACGCTTATGGAAATGGTGCCATGGGTGTAATACTTTCAGGAATGGGAGATGATGGTGTCAAGGGAATCAAAGCAATAAAAGAAAGAGGAGGCACCACGTTAGCTCAGGACAAGGACAGCTCGGTGGTTTTTGGCATGAATGCTGAAGCTTTAAAGTCAGGCTCTGTGGATAAAGTCCTCTCTGTTACAGAAATCTGCAAAGAAATGATAAGGTTTGCAAACTAAAAACTTATACTATTTCTTTGCTAAAGATACAGGTTGCTGAACGTATTATGAAACATTTAGATAACATAATCTTAGATATTGTCAGGTACAAATGTCTGCATCGGAGCTTATAGCATCAATATTTCTATAGCAAACATAAGACATGTATGCTATAATGTCAGGGTTGTGACAAAGAGGTATGTGCTTTCAACAGTGCTTGTTGTCGTGGCAGTGGTTTTATGGCAATTGGCTGCAATGGCTATGGAAAGCAGCAATGTGACTTTGCGCTTTAGCGAACAGACAGGCAGCTTTCGATTTGTCTTTGAGCTGCCCGATGAGACATGGCTCAATCAGGCTAAGGTTGCGGCCTCTTATAGTGTAATAAAGATATCGCTTATTGACTCTTTTACAATTGGAGCTCCTAAACTTCCTGATAGCATTAAGTTTTCCAGCAGAGACAACAGCATATACTTAAATGTTAAAAATCTTGATAATATTAAAGTAATACGGTTGAATAACCCATACAGATTAGTAGTTGATGCTTATGTAACAGACTACAAGAAACCAGAGCAGAGTGCACCCCCTGAGGGCAAAGAACTCAAACAACTGACTATCGTTATAGATGCCGGCCACGGCGGCAATGATATAGGCTTACCGGTTGCTAACACAAAGGAGAGCGTCCTTACACTGTCTTTGGCTAATGAACTCTCAAAAATGATAAACGCCAGATCGGCTAAAGCTGTTTTAATCAGAAAAGACGACTCCTCAATAACACTGGCACAGCGTATAACGGAGGCATCAAAGAGGCGCATAAGTATGTTCCTGTCACTACACGTGTCTGAGGGCAGGTATTTTTCAGTTTACAGAACTACATTGCCGGCAGGCTCACAAACAATAGCCTCACGGTACAAGGTGGATACGCTACAGGCAGCATACTTAGAAAGAAGTCTAGCTCTTGCACAAGCACTTGAGACATCGCTTAAAGACACTTTCAGTGATGTCGATGTTTACCACAGAGAGATGCCGCTGCCGCTCCTTAGTGTCATAGCAGCCCCAGCAGTCCTTATAGAGATCCCTAATAGCAGCGATTTTCTATACAACGCAGCTATTTTAAAATCCATCTCAGAAGCTATTTATAAAGCTTTGGCGTCTTATGCGAAAAAGTAGTACAATTTTTTTGCTGCTGATACCAATATTTGTAATGGCAGGCATTGGTATTGGATACGTTTTAATGTCCAAAGGAGACGATTTCCCCTTATCGCAAAGTGTTGTTGCGCTTAAAGAGGCAGGACAGGGCAAGGTAATAGGCGAGGAATCCACTGTAACAGTGGTGTATCGTAAAGGCATGGAATTAAAGACCACCACAATTAAAACAAAAAAATACTTTGAACCTCTGAAACAGGCAGGGGCTGCAGTGTCTGAGCTTCTAAACGGTGAACATGTTACCGATAGAGAGGGTATGCCTGAGGGAGCGAAACTTCTGGGCCTTTACTATGGTGTTGACAGAATAGTGTATGTTGATATATCGTCTGAGTTAAAAAGGAATTTTAGTGGAGACGCTGCCGGAGAGTTTCTTTTGCTAAAGAGTCTCTATGACACCATAACAAGCAACATTGAAGCTGATGATGTTTTTTTACTCGTAAACGGCAAAGAAGAGGAAACCCTCGGCGGCCATTGTTATATAAAATATCCATTGAAAAAAATGTTGACACAAGAGGTAAAATTTAATGAAACATAATAATGTGGCTGATAAACCTATCGGGATATTTGACTCAGGCGTAGGTGGCCTTACGGTATTAAAAGCTATACATGCTCTGCTTCCTAACGAAAGTACCATATACTTAGGCGACACAGCACGCGTACCCTATGGGATACGTTCTCCCGAAACTGTGACTAAATATTCCCTGGAAAACAGCTCTTTTTTGATAGAAAAAGGGATAAAACTTCTGATAATAGCCTGTAACACGGCCTCAGCTATAAGTCTTGACGTTATAAAGCAGACCTTTGACATACCTGCTCTTGGCGTCATTGACTCAGGAGCCAGGGCAGCAGTCAATGCCACAAGAAACGGCCGCATAGGAGTAATCGGAACTGAAACCACAATTAAAAGCGGAGCTTACAGGAGAGCAATCCAAAACCTTGACCACTCTGCTGTTGTGTTTGAACGGCCGTGTCCACTGTTTGTTCCACTTGTTGAGGAGGGATGGCTTGATACAGACGTTACATATCTTGTTGCAACCAGGTATCTTGCCGGCTTAAAACAATCAATGATAGACACACTGGTACTTGGATGTACACACTACCCGCTTTTAAAAAATGTTATAACAGCTGTAATGGAGGACGAGGTCACTCTAATAGATTCAGCAATAGAGAAATCGTTAAATATCAGGCAGCTTTTGTCTGATTCAGATATTCTTAAACAAGATTCACATGGTACTTTCAGGAAATATTATGTAACTGACAGCCCTGACAGATTCCAGAAAATAGGTAAGCGATTTCTTGAAGACCCAATAGAGGATATAACCAAAATCGAGGTGACATCCCTTGAAACGGCAGTGGCCGTCTAATCCTTTTTTAAAGACAGGAACAACTACAGTATGAGAGCAGATGGCAGAGCAGATGATGAGTTAAGAGCCGTAAAGATTGAAACAGGAGTTATGAAGCACGCCGAGGGTTCGGTTTTAATTACTGCAGGCAGCACTAAAGTAATCTGTACGGTAACGATAGAGGACTCGGTTCCACCATTTTTAAAAGACAAAGGTAAAGGGTGGATAACAGCCGAGTACGGGATGCTGCCCAGATCCACTAATCAACGAATGCAAAGGGAGGCACGCGGTGGGAAACAGAGCGGACGCACTCAGGAGATTCAACGACTTATAGGACGGGCTCTTCGTTCCGTGGTTGATTTGAAATCTCTTGGAGAGAGAACAATTCTGATAGATTGCGACGTAATTCAGGCAGACGGAGGCACTCGCACTGCCTCTATAACTGGCGCCTATGTTGCCCTTGTTGAAGCACTGAAATTTGCTAAGGAAAACGGCATAATCTTCAAAAATGTGATAAAAGACTCCCTTGCAGCAGTAAGCGTTGGGGTTATCGAGGGTACTCCTGTGTTGGACTTATGCTATGACGAGGACAGTGTTGCCGATGTTGACATGAATGTTGTTATGACAGGTTCCGGCAAATTTGTTGAAGTACAGGGAACAGCCGAGGGACCTCCATTTAGCAGAGAATCCATGGACATCATGATTTCCTTAGCCACTAAGGGGATAGGAGAGTTGATAGAGATGCAGAAAAAGGCGCTAAACACATGAAAATTTATCTTGCCACCAACAACAAAGGGAAGATACGAGAGATAAACTCACTGTTTAAAGACACAGGCATTGAGTTTATAGGCGGCGTTGACTTATCCTCTGTGGTAGAGGACGGCAACGACTACCGCGAAAATGCTTTAATAAAAGCTCTGTTTGTGTATAAACTCTCTGGCACGTATGTGGTTTCGGAGGATTCTGGGCTAGAGGTTGATGCCCTTCAGGGAGCGCCGGGCATTCATTCAGCAAGGTATGCGGATTTGTTAAAAGCCAACAATGCAACCGATAACGATAACATCGCTAAACTTCTCAGTGCTCTTAAAGACGTGCCTAAAGACAAAAGAACTGCTAAATATGTCTCAGCTTTTTGTTTTATCGATGGCGGAGCAGAGTCGTTTTTTATGGGCGAGGTGCACGGTAAAATCATTGACTCTCCACGAGGTAATCGCGGGTTTGGCTACGACCCTGTGTTTGTGCCTGATGGTTACGATAAAACGTTTGCCGAACTTGGCGATGAGGTCAAAAACAAAATAAGCCACAGAGCAGTGGCATCAGCCAAACTGAGAGACTTTCTTGTTGATAAATTTGTCAGAAGGACTGTGTAAAATACCCGATTTCCTTTGAATCATACCAAGCTGTAGTCAGAAGCATAACGAGGCAGCAAGGAAAAAGCGAAGAAGGCGTACTTTTAGTACGTTGAGGAGCTTTTGACGCATGCCAACAAAGTTAGGCGAATGAATGCGGCTTGGTATCATATTGTTTTGTAACCTGGACAGCCCTCAAACCCCTTGCAGCCTTTCTCTCTCAGGCGGCACTCTTTATTGATACAGTGGGCCTTTACCTCACGCATTGATTTTCTGCGGCTGTGAATCTGTGGCTCGTCTTTTTTTGTACCACGCTTATAAACTATAGACATGCTCATCCTCAAGCAGTTCTGTAAATTCATGGGCGCTAACGGGTTTGCTAAAGAGATAACCCTGTACCTCGTCACAGTCAAAGGTACGCAGTAACTCCAGTTGTTGAGTGTTTTCAACTCCCTCAGCAATGACCTTAATATTAAGACTATGTGCCATCGAGATGATTGTTGATGTTATAACCGCATCTGCGGCATCATATGGGCAATTTCTGATGAAACTCTGATCTATTTTCAGAGTTTGAAGCGGGAAACGTTTCAGATAAACCAAAGACGAATATCCTGTGCCAAAATCATCAACAGAAATGCTTATGCCCAGTTCTCTTATCTGATTCATGATTTTTATGCTTTCTTCTACGTTTTGCATAAGGCCGCTTTCCGTAATCTCAAGCTCCAGATACTCAGGAGAGATGCCGGTCTCATCCAAAACATCAGTGATCGTCTTTAGCAGCTCATGCAGTTTAAAGTGCTGTGCCGAGAGATTTACCGAAACAACAATGGGCTTAAACCCTGCATCCAGCCACTTGCGGCTCTGCCGGCAGGCTGCAGCTATTACCCACTTACCAATAGGAATTATCAAATGCGTCTCCTCAGCTATGGGAATAAATTTAGCTGGGGATATCAGACCGGTCTCAGGATGCTGCCATCTTATAAGAGCCTCACAGCCGGCTATCCTGCCTGAACTCATATCTATTTGCGGTTGATAGTGGAGCACAAACTGCTCTGAATCCAAAGCATTGATAAGTGCTTTTTCAAGAGTCACTCGCTCAGTAATGGCCTTATCCATAGACGAATCATAGAACCTGTAATCGTTTTTCCCGTGCTCCTTTGCCTGATACATGGCTACATCCGCACACTTATTTAACGCCTCGAGTGTTTCTCCATCATTAGGGAATATGCTTATACCGATACTGACCCCTACCTTACACATATGCTCACCAAGCACATAGGGTTCATTTATGGATTTTATGACTTTTTTAGCTATAGCCATTAAATCTGTTGGCTGAAGAATCTTTGAAACCAGTATTTGGAACTCATCGCCGCCCATGCGAGCCACCGTGTCAGATTTCCTGACACAGTCTTCAAGCCGACACGATACCTCTTTAAGTAAAAGATCCCCCACGTTGTGGCCAAGCGTGTCGTTTACAAGCTTAAACCTGTCAAGGTCCAAAAACATCACCGCAAATGAGTTGTTGTTTCTTGTGGCCTGAAGGATAGACTGCTTCACCCTGTCTTCAAACAAGGTGCGGTTAGGGAGACCCGTAAGTACGTCGTGGTGAGCAAGCTGTCTCAGGTGCTCCTCCATTTTCTTCCTCTCTGTGTCATCCAGTTTAACAGCAATGAAGTGAGTTATCTCCCCACGCGGGTTTTTAATCGGAGAGATAGACAGATATTCCCAGTAGAGTGTCCCATCCTTCTTTTTATTACACACATCGCACCTGAATTCGTTGCCGGATTTTATGGTATCCCACAAGTTTTTATAAAATTCCTGATCATGTTTACCGGATTTAAGAATGCGGGGATTTTTACCTTTTACCTCGGCAAGGGTGTAACCGGTACACTCGGTAAACTTCTGATTTACAAACTCAATGTTACCGTTTATATCTGTAATAACAATCGAACTTATGCTTTGCTCAACAGCCGTTGAGAGTTTCCTTAAATCCTCTTCAAAGCGCTTTCTCTGAGTGATGTCATTTGCCACACAAACTATGTCGTTTCTGTCTGAGACCCGCATAAAAGAAAAACTGCACTGCACAGGAAACTTATCGCCGCTTATCGTAATGAAAGTGCCCTCTACGTTGCCTAAGCCGCCTTTACCCATAGCTCCCATGTCAAATGCCTCTTTCAGCTTATCCTCCACCATCGGTTTTTCTGCAGGGATAAATATATCGGTAACAGGCCTGCCGACAAGCTCATTACGTCCAATCCCCAGCACACTTTCGGCAGCGTTATTTATAGTCTTTATTATACCCGATGAGTCAACCACAAACAACATATCTACCATGGCGTTAACCACACCGTCTATGAAGTCTTTTGTTACTGTGGTCTCATTCAGGCTATGAGACATGGTATTAAATGCAACGGCAAGGTCCTTTATCTCATCGTTTGTTTTTGGCAGGGCAACTTTCTGACGAAAATCACCTCTTCCTATTTTAGCAGCAGACTGTGAAAGCTCACTTAGCGGTCTTACGAGTTCATAGACTTTGTACCCACCAAAAAGAAATATCAAAATATCAAGCGCTGTCATTATAAGCAATACATTCATAAGATATTTGTGTTTTCTGTTGGAAATATCTTCAAAGCCATGAGTTATTTTGTTACTTATGACAAGAAGAGTGTCATTGTTAACAAATTCTGTTCTAAGGGTATCGTTTATAATACCCCCAGCTTTTATGACATCAATGTCCTGTTTAAATGCGCTCCATATTTTTATGTTCTCCTCAAACAGTGCCGTCAACTCTTTTGGTGCAGGGGAGATAACTACCTCACCATTTCGTTTGTGCACACCACCGGAAAAATTACCCGTGCCTTTGTAGAGCATAGAAAGATCTGAATCATAGCTGCTTACCGCCTCATCAAGGAATTTTATATCACTGCGGTTACCGTAAGCCACAGACAGTATGTACTTGCTGATTGTCTGAGAGAGCATTCGCTGACGACCGGCTATGTTGATTATTGCAGCATCACTTTTTTGAATTGATTGGTAAGAATAAATAGCAAGGAGCTCAGCTACCGCAATTAACGTCATAAGAAGAAGGAGAGCGCTTATTTTATTGCCAAGCGATAATCTCAAAGTCTGCCACCTCCTCATGATTCTATTAAAATTAAACCAACACCACAGCCCTCTGCGGCTTTCATACACTTTTCCTTCTTTGCGAATGATTCTAATTTGATAAATTATAGCACATGCAAATTAATAAGGAAAAGCAACTGCCTTTGCCCCCTATGTATATCAGTGTGCAAAAAATGCTATAGTTTTAGTATTATGGGCATGGAGATGTTAGTTGATAGCGACTTAGTAATCTTATATGTATGCTGCTTTTTTCAAATAACTTATCAAACAGGACAAACATTTTGACATTACCAGCAAAAGAAAACAGAGTAATTTTAAATATTTGTTTCAACAAACAGATTGACTTATACCATATTGTTACAATTGCAGTTTTCCCAATTATTTTATTAACATTAAACAACAAATGGATTTTTACAAATGCGTTTTTTATATATGTTGATCCATGGATTTACTTAGGTTATTTCCTGGATTTCTCAGGACACCTTAATGCCTTTAAAAGCTATTTTTACACAAATTACTTCGGCACTCGTTTCCCATGGATTGTTCCAGGCATATTGGCATATAAAGTATTTCCACCTCTTACAGCCAACTATGTTTTACATCTTGGTTTCTTATATACTGCCCTTTTTTCCGCATATTTTATTATTAGAAATGTTCTCGATAAAAACTCTGCCTTATTCACTACTATTTTACTCGGTTCCTACTCATACTTTCTCTTTTCGTCAGGATGGGATTATGTTGACGGCGCTGAAATTACATATCTCTTACTTATTATACTGTGTCTGGTTAACTTAAAGAAAACAAATGAAAAACTTCTTTTAGGTTTTTTCACAGGTTTATTTTATGCACTTTTATTATATACAAATTTGTATATGATAATTTATACCCCAACTTTTTTAATATTTTTCTTTTATGGGAATAAAGCCCTGAAAACCAATTTTGATTTCGTTAAATTGGCCACCTGGATTTCTATCGGTTTCCTACTTGTAACAATTTCTTTTTGTATCTTAAACTACGCTGTTTCCGGACAGATACTTTTTTTTCTTCCCCAAATTAAAGTGGCGTTGGATTTATCGCTAGGATATCACAGGTGGAAGCAACCATTTGCTGTGTGGTTATTCAATGCTGGCCATCTGGTAATACCGATAATAGCCTTTTTTATAAACCTTCTACTTCTGTTTTATTCTTTTTTGAGAAAAACAAATGAAAAAAATATTATTTTATTACGTTTATTATATGTTTTAAGCTTTATTATGGCCGGTATCTTTGAATTACTTAAAAAGCCAGTCCTTCAACAAATGTTTTATGCTTCTAATCTAATACCATTTTTGTTTTTATCCATAGCTACGTGGTTTTATCCTTTTTTGGAAAAACTTAACACTAAACAAATGCTCCTTGTGGTAGTGTGCTCAGTTACTACCTTGCTCATTCCTTTTGGTTTATATTCAGATGCAGGATTTATCTATGTCATGATAAGATATAGGAAACTTATCATATTATTTATTTTTATTGCCGGTGGTTTTTTTATTTACGTTAATTCAAAAACCAACAGGTATGTTGCCTATGTGCTTTTCTTTTGTTTATCTTTCAGCGTTATAAACTATTTATCCTCATTCAGGGAGGTTTTTCAAAACTCTAATAACCCGGAAAGAGAGAGTGCTCATATTGCTGTTGTAAAAACAATAAAATACTTAAAAGAAATCAATCCAAACTGTGAAGCATTGTTTTGGTATAACTCTGAAACTGACCCATTGGGGCGAATGTTTCGTGCTGTCAATTCAACATATATGTGGAGATACCGCCGGATTGGGACTGAATTTCCTAAAATAGAAAAAAATATACATCCTGACAATTCAACTAAAATTGTCCTTCTTACCTCTCATAACGAGGATTACGAAAATGCAGTTAATAGCCTTAAAAATGTAAATTATAAAGCAAAACTTGTATCATTAAAAACAATAAAACAAGATAACATAAATTTCAGCATATATTTTCTCTCATATGACCAAAATTAAACAATGCACGTACTGAGAGCTTGGCAGTAACGTGCACCTCAGGACTTAAATATTTATAAAGGTTTTATTCTGTTTTCTTTTTTGGTCTTTTGTTAGCCTGAAGGATACTTTTTCTCAGTCTTATCGATTGAGGTGTAATTTCCACAAGCTCGTCCTCTTTGATAAACTCAAGTGCATTGTCAAGGTTCATAATCTTTGGTGGAACCAGTAACAGTGCTTCATCTGAGCCGCTTGCCCGCATATTTGTAAGTTTCTTCTCTTTCGTTATATTAACATCTATGTCGTTTTCTCTGGAGTTTTCACCAATAACCATTCCCTCATAGACCTGAGTGTTTTCTGTGACAAAGAGGGTCCCTCTGGGTTGCAAATGAAACAGTGCATAGCCTGTGGTGCGTCCGGCTCTGTCGGCAACAAGAGCACCTGTTTGACGCTTACTTATGGGCCCCTGCCATGGCTCATACCCATCAAATATATGATTTAGAAGACCTGTACCACGAGTGTCAGTCAGAAACTGAGAACGGAAACCTATTAGTCCCCTTGATGGTATTTTGTACTCAAGCCGAACACGCCCAAATCCCTTATTGTGCATTTTAAGCATCCGGCCCTTACGAATTCCAATTTGCTTTGTGATAACACCGACAAAGTCCTCAGGAATGTCTATCACCAGCACCTCCATTGGTTCGTAAACTGTGCCGTCTGTTTCTTTTGTAATTGTGGTAGGCATGGCTACCGAAAGCTCGTAGCCCTCACGGCGCATCATCTCGATAAGAATAGCCAGTTGCAGCTCCCCTCTGCCCATTACCTCAAATGTTTCCATAGCGGAAAAATTAACTCGTATTGAGACATTATAAAGAAGCTCTTTTTCAAGCCGCTCCCTGAGATTTCTGCTTGTTACAAATCTGCCCTCTTTACCGGCAAACGGAGACGTGTTTATGGAAAACAACATGGAAATTGTCGGCTCATCTACCTTTATTCGGGCTAACGGTTTTGGGTTATCAACACTTGTTACGGTATCCCCTATGGTGATTCCCTCAATTCCTGCCAGTGCTATAATGTCGCCACAGCACGATTCGTTAGTATCAACCCTTTTTAATCCATCAAAGGTATAGAGTGAGACCACTTTGGTTTTCATCGTCTCATCCTGGGCTTTAACTACGGATATGGTGTCGCCCACTCTGACTGTGCCGGAAAAAATCCTGCCAATAGCCAATCTGCCTACGTAGTCATTGTAGTCTATGTTAGTTACAAGAATCTGCAGCGTTTCGTCTCTTTTGTCCTCTGGCGGAGCAATACGGGTTACTATGGCATCAAAGAGAGCCTTAAGGTCAGTTGAATCACCATTGATATCGGTCTTTGCCACTCCTTTTTTGGCATTTGTGTAGATAATCGGGAATTCAAGTTGATCTTCTTTAGCGTCAAGGTCAATAAACAGATCGTATATTTCGTTGAGAACCTCTGAGATTCTGGCATCTTGTCTGTCTATCTTGTTAATTACAACAATCTGTGGAAGGTTAAGTTCGAGAGCTTTTTTTAGTACGAATCGTGTCTGAGGAAGGGGGCCCTCTGAGGCATCCACAAGAAGCAGAACCCCATCCACCATTTTGAGGGTTCTTTCCACCTCACCACCAAAATCGGCATGCCCTGGCGTATCAACTATGTTAATCTTAATTCCGTTATAATAGACAGCCGTGTTTTTAGCCATTATAGTGATACCGCGCTCACGCTCAAGATCAATGTTATCCATAACACGGTCTTGAACCCTCTCGGTCTGCCGGAAAGTCCCAGACTGTCTGAACATTGCATCCACCAGTGTGGTCTTGCCGTGATCTACATGAGCTATTATTGCTATGTTTCTTAAATCATCTCTTTTTTTCATAACATTAATAATAACAAAGTTTGTCTGATAATGTAAAAGGATTTTTTCTATTCACGCATATTTAAAATAAACAGTATGCGTAAGGCGTATTAATGGGTATCTTGAGATTCTAAGAAGGCAATTTTCTCGTCAATTTTAACCTGGGTTTTGCCCAACACAATTCCATCCCTTGTTACCACAATGTTGTAATGAGAAGCTTTATCAGCAGTTAACTCGTTTATGTGAAAGGAATCACCGGGGAGCAGTTTCTTAACAACTGCTCCATTACTTTGTGGCGAAGCTTTTTCAAAACTGTAAGTTATTCCGTCATTTTTATTAACATTGGTTTTAGCATCAACAATTTCAACCGTGTCTTTTGAATTAAATGTAATTACATCTCCGCTTGTATAGCAGCGCTTAACACCGCTATTTTGCTTTAATACGATGTAGTCCATTTTTGGCTCATCAATATCAACATAAACAGCACCTATTAAGGATTTCCCTATACTTATCTCAACGGAGTATGACTTTCCGGTCTTATCGAGGGAATAATCTTTCCATAGGTCCTTTGCTGTATTAATGGTGTATCCTCTGTCCTCTCCAGTGTTATGCACCTTGTCGCCGACAAAACCAAGGAAATTAACGGTAAGCGCTGTGGGACTAATTCCATCAGCAACCACATCAAGCAGCATGAGCTTATCACCCCGGATTAACTTCAGATGTTCTTTATTATTTAATACGTGTTTCAAGCCATTGAGTTCTACAACAAGATACTTGAACTTTGCATCCTTAACACTAAGCGGTTTCTGAGACAGTGCAGCTTTAATGGCAGCAGGCTGGTTTTCAGCTAAATCAAAACTCACCCCGCCAAACCTCACCCCATCCTTCTTTATATTTGCTTTCACCGAGGACTGGACGATAAAGTCCCTTTTAAACATATTAGCCGCCCCTATACCGCTGATATCGGCACTCAATCCCCTTCTGTAATTTGCCGATATGTCGGTTATAGTTACATTGTCGCCCTTGCTTACCCGCAGGGAGTTGTTATTGTGAACTATGTGTTCATCACCGTTTACGGAAACCACGATGTAGTTAAGCCGTGGGGCATCAAGCACAATGCGCGGATTATCCGGCAGTATTCCAAATTTCTCTAAAAAAGCATTTATAACCGTAGCCTGGTAACGAACCTTTTTCTCAAGGTCGTGTATCTCTTTTGAGACTTCTATTCCAAAAGCCGGAATACCGTGTGTTGAGAGGGCATAGAAAGTTGCCGATTTTCGCTGTTCAGGATGTCTGGTGGTTTTCTCAAGAGTATGGTGGTTATTAAATCTGAAGTAGTGAGACTCATCCTTTATTGTTGCGTTTACTTCAGTTGCAACCTCAGAGGCAATTCTCCCCAGATACAGCACCCTTCCGTCATCTGTTTTATACATGTCAGCATCGGCGATTATGGACTGCCCAAAGCGATCCGGGTTTATAAGATTGCTTACCCTCGTCTCTGAATAGAAACCGGATCCCTCGTGGAGGTTTAACAGATAGTCGCTCTTGCCTATAAGCTCTCTCAAAATTTCTACTATTTTGTCCTCATAGTACTCACGGTCTTTTACTTTGAATCTCCTGTTCATGTCGTTATTTATTTCTCTCTTATGTTTAATAATCGAAAGGAAATTAGCTCTGGGAACCACAATCATGTTGCCTTTTTTCAGGGTAATATCCGCAAAAAGATCTGCAGTCGTATAACCTCCCGGTTCATCCCCCTGAATGCCACCTATAATCATAAGAGTCTTACCCTTTTCTGTGCCATAGATGTGGTAAACATGCAGCTCGTAATCAGTGTTTTCAAAATACACCGTATGTTCAGTCTTACCAAAACAAGGACTTTGCAACACTGCAACCAGAAATGCCAGAGATAAAACGAAATATTTAACAACCTTCATCTATATTCCCTCCTCTTTCTAAGTGCCTATGGTTGTATTTTAGCATTATTTGATTAAAATTACTTTTTTTTAATAATTGCGTCATTTGCTGGCTCCAAGAACTTTCCCTGTAATATTCTCCCTTAATAGGATGTTTCCATCTAAGGCATAGACCACAACGGTAAGCGATTGTATGCCAAAGCCATTGTAGTTAATTTTCCATGAGATTGGTTTTCTGTACCTTATATCGAAAGTATCGCCTTCTTTAAAATCAGCCGGAATGCCGTTTTTTATTTCCTCAGATTCGGGAAGGGTGCGATACTTATCCGATACTTTCCACACTAAAAAAACATATCCTGAGAGTTTTGAAGTAGAGACTTGAGCCTTTACCAAATCAATGGAAATCACAAGGGCATCACCCCGGTTAGATCGTTTTGCTACAATATTTTCTATCCCAATTAACCCTGTATTGATGTTTTGTACCTCAGTGGAAATACTCTGAACGGGTTTTTCAGTAGCAACCTCAGGTTTTTTAACACGCACATCTATAACAGGCTTTTTAGCTTCTGCTTCTTTAACAGCTGCTTTTATATTCCTGTTTTCCCTGTCGGTTGCGTCTAACTCGGTAAGAATACTTATATTTTCTTTTTTAAGTTTGTAGGCAGAGTAAATAGCAAACACCGACAAAGCAAAAAAACACAGAGTAAACATCACAAGGAAATTAAACAACCACGAGCGTAGTTTCAGGGTCAGGGCCTTGCCGCTCTTATCCTTAAAATATATTAAAGTTATAGTTTGCCGGATTTTCATTCAAAAACAAACACTCATTGAAATGTCGTAAAAGATTTCCTCAATTACCCCTCAATCTCTATGGCAACCTGATTGGAGGGAGTCTGCCTGAATCTTGACATTTCACAATAACCTTCAAAAAAAGCCCCTGAGTAAACGACTAAAAGAGGGGTCTTTATATCCCCATACACTCTGCACCGTGATAGAAGCTCCACTTTGGTTTTAGCCTCTACCACACCCCTGACCTCACCTGAGATCAAAGCCGTATCCACACTTATACTCATAGAGTCTATGAAGGCGCCCTCCCCTACAACCAGAGTCCCTGAGGAGTCAATTTAACCCTGAAACTTACCGTCCATTCTGAGTGTGCCGTCAAAGACCAGCCTGCCGGTTAAAACAACACCTGTACCGATAAATCCATCTATTTGCGGTGCACCCTTCACTGCTCTATCTGGTTTCTTATTTCCACGGATAGTTCTTTTTCTGTCTTGCCGCCTGGGTGCATCTTAGAGTGGCCCTCAAAAAGCCCACCCTCTAAAATGGCAAGTTTTTGGGTATCTACATCTCCAAGCACCCTGCCCTTTGACATTATCTCTATGTATTCAGAGGCATGTATGTTGCCCTCGGCAAAACCACCCACTACAACACCGCTGGCAACCATGTCACCTTTAATGTGGCCTTTTTCTCCAACTATTACCCAGTCGGCTTTAACATTTCCTTCAAAATAACCATCTACGCGGAGAGTTCCCTTTAAGGTTATAATCCCTTTTATCTCTGAATTTACCTCTATCAAAGTCTCTATCCTATCGTGTTTT
Organism: Nitrospirota bacterium; assembly: GCA_015233245.1. Classification (GTDB taxonomy): domain Bacteria; phylum Nitrospirota; class Thermodesulfovibrionia; order Thermodesulfovibrionales; family Magnetobacteriaceae; genus Magnetomonas. The sequence goes on from JADFYB010000028.1 coordinate 20,243, forward strand.
TTATTAAACATGTTTAGGTGTCCTTATGCAAAAAAGGCTGAGGATCGATAGGGACGTTATCTTTCCATACCTCATAGTGGACGTGTGGACCTGTTGAGTTGCCAGTTGAACCTGAATAGGCTATTACATCGCCACGTTTGACCATTTGACCCACTTTTACAGCTATTTCGCTGTTATGGGCATAACAAGTAGTAAAGCCAAAACCATGTTCTAAGATTACGAGCCGCCCGTTTCCAGAACTCCAGTCTGCATACACGACAATGCCGTCTGCAGTTGCTCTTACGGATGACCCTGGAGACATTGGTAAATCCACTCCGGTGTGATACTCAGACCTCCCGCTCATTGGATGCGTCCTCCAGCCAAAGCCTGAACTTATTTTGCCCTCCCCTGCCGGCAGCCCTGTAGGAGTAGAGTAAAAAACATCCTTTTGCTGCTTAAGATATTCTTTTAACTCAGCCACCGTGTTGACTGACTCTTCTATCTGCTGCCTTATCAGCCCGATATTTACGGAGCCGGAATCGGTCTGGTCCATGGTTTTAAATAAGTCCTCTTTTCCCTTGTTGTGGCCAAGCATGGTTTTTAACTGAGACTCGGCTTTTTTAATTGAACTGATTGTTGATCTTACCTCTACAAACTGTGTGTAATAGTAATCGGTTTTATCTTTTAATTCGTTATACTTTTTTGTTGTTACGCCCATATTTATCATATAAGCTGTAAATGAAAACCAAAAACCGCAAAGAATAACAATGCCAACTGAGGGCATCTTAAAATGGTATGTTTTTTCAGCGTCATGGGGAACAATCATTATCGTTATCGGACTGAACAAACGTCTGATGTATCTCTTAAATCCGGACATAACCTATTACAACCCCCTTGTTAATACTATTGCCGACTCCACTGCTAAAATTAACACCGTCGCATTTGGCAGCCTTGTATATATGAATTAGGAATTATAGCATAAGAGCACAAAAAAAAGAAACTAAACTGCAAGCATAAGCATTATATTTTGCAAAAAATTTCAATCTTAGTACCCTTACTTATCAAATCCTCTATGTTTTATTCAGTCTTACCAGTAAGTTTATAGTACTTAGCTGTTAAACTGACCATTTTTGACGTTGTTTCCCTGAGTCTTTCAGTCAATGCTTTTATAATCATTCTAAAATCCTCAGAGGTCTTGTTTATCTCATTTTCAAGATAATCCATATCAAAAATCCCTACTTTTGTTTGTCCTATTGAAACAGCCGTGGCCGAGCGGGGCTGTTTGTCTATAAAGCTCATGTGTCCAAATATATCGCCTTTGTTCAAAGTTGCAACAGTTATATCCACACCATCCACTTTGATTTTAATTGCAACAGAGCCGGAAAGTATCACATACGTACCCTCTCCGTGTGTGCCTTGCTTGATTATCGGTTGCCCATCCTCGTATATCTCAGTTACGGCTACTCTTTTCATTGAATCCTCCGCTTGTTGCTGCTCTTACTGTACTTTATGTTGCTAAATCCACTTCAGCTGTATAAACCCCGCCGATGGGGTTTTGTCATTTCCTAAAAAAACCATCAAGAGCTGTAGTCTCATCAGAGTCATGGAATGCAACACCCACCGCTGATTTTACACGTTTTCGTGTTGCATTATCAAGTGTATTGGCAGCTTTCGTTAAAATTTCTATTTTCTTTTCGTTTTCCTCCGAAATTTTCAGATATTTTGCATAACTTTCAGCTTCAGTCTTAATTGAGAAATCCCCCGGCATTTGCCACTTGTCTTTAAGAAAAATCCATGATGCAAAGTTTTCAAGCTTTGCCCCGTCCATTAGCTCTATAGGGGATGTGTTTTTCATATCCTCAATTCTGAGGCCGTTTTTATCGGCCTTGATAGAATGAGAACCTGTGAACGAATATGCTCCTTCATCATCGAAAAACTCCCACGTTGAACTGGACTTTTGCGCATGCCCGTGGCAAGAGGCACACTGTCGTGCTTTACCAAAAGGATGTGCCGCCTGATCAAACTGGATCCACAGCAGGTGTTTGTTATTAGCTGTTAAATTGTCAAACGTACCGTTTATAAAGTATGCGTCATTGGTTTCGCCGTTAGGCCACCGAAACATTACAGACTTA
>JADFYB010000028.1:22372-26861 GCA_015233245.1 Nitrospirota bacterium
GAGGAACATCATTTTTAATATTTCCCACACTATGTGGCCATACCTTATATGGGCGCCATATACCCTTTTCATCTTTCATAATAATAGGGGGGCTCTGTATGCCATAGTAGAGCGAATACTTTTTAAATGGATTTTCAATGCCTGCAATTTTGCCCGGCCCCCATATAGTGATTTGATAGCCGCGCAGCTCACTTATATGGCCAGAACTGCAGTCCAGATTTTTGTGAATACTGCGTGCGTGAGCGCCTTCAATTTCAATGTGGCAATCCTGACACGTCGCTTTACGTTCCATATCAGCCATGCCTTTTTCCCCTGTGGGATGGCAGCTTACGCAGTGAATACCGCGCGTGTAGTGGACATCGGGCTTCATCCCTGTTGGGATAGAGTAATCGCCGCCTATATAGGTTTCACCGCGGCGGGACTGCATAGCCCCAGGGTGGCATATGCTTGTGCCTCGCCCAGAGCCAGCGCACGTCTCAGACTTTGGATATTTATTAAAGGAATGGACTCCTTCTTTAGAGTTAGGACTGTAGTGGCAGTCAAGACATCCGGCATGGCAGACGTTACAGAACTTCTGTTTATCCTCCGCCTGATGCTTAGTAAAAGGTACGTTAAGGTCTTTAGCGATTTCTTTAGTGTTTTTATAGTCAAAACCAGCGCTTTCAAGCACTTCAACAGGCGGCGTATCGGCAAAAGAAGGCCCGCAGTTGTGAGGCCCATAAGGGTTAACCCACGTTTTCATGGTACGCTGCCGATAGTTTCTGCCCATAACGGAGTGTTTGAACTGTTTTAGTTCTTCAGGGTGGCAGGAGGGAGCGCCGCAGGTCTGTTTGGCAATTTCAGGGTCGAAGTTCAGGGTTTCCGGGTTTCTGTCATGCCATAGGAGATTTCTTAAATCAAAGGGGATAACTGATTTACCCCCCGCTTCAACTTTAGGAATAAGCTCGTAGATTTTATCCTCTCCATGGGGCAAAAGCGGCCCCTTAAATATATCATCTCTTTTAATGATAGTACCGTCTTCAGAGACAAAAAGCGCCTTTAGCATACCCTTATGGGCCGTGTCTTTGTCCTTTGCCCGTCCGTTACCAAGATGGCAAGCGCGGCACTCAACAAACGGATGCTTACTTTGCCTCTGAGCCATTTCGTTTGTAACATAAAAAAAGGGATAACCTGCCTTTTCCATTACACTCTTATTCCCGTGGCAGTTTACACACTCAACAGATGTATTGGTCCATGATTTATACATTAGCGGAGTCAAACAGGTTATTACAATTACTATGAAAATAAGCACAGATTTTTTGCTTATATGAGAGCGTATGAAACCAAATTTAAAATCAGCCATATAATCTACTTTAACTTTTTTAGTGGTTCTCTGGTCAAGATGATTATTAAGCCTTTACCTTGTAAAGATTTTGCTCTGTTCTGCCGAATAAAATAAGAGTGGTAATCTAGATAAAATAAAATGAGAAAAACATTTTGAAAACTATATATTTAGCAGGCCCTTTATTTTCTAAAGCTGAACGAAGATGGGTTAATCTTATAAAGGGGTATATTAAACGATTTGCGGAGGATAAGGGCCTCGATGTCAACATAATAAACCCTCAGGAGCTAATATCCTATAAGGAGATATTGACTTTAGGTGAAAATGCAAAATTTGAAATATTCAATCGCAGCAGGAGCCATCTTGATGAGGTGGATATATTGGTGGCAGTTTTAGACGGTAGTCAGGTGGACGATGGAACAGCCTGGGAGGTCGGTTATTTCACTAAAAACAAGCAGCAAAAACAAAAAATAATAGGCATCAGGACTGACACAAGAAATGCCGGAGAATTTACCGAATCAACCGTTAATGTCATGATAGAGTGCTCGTGCGACAAAATTGTCGATACTATCGAAAAACTACTTAAAACACTATTTATATGGCTTTACATTGACATAAAAAACGGACAGCAGTAAAACCATCCCGATGAGATAACTCACTTTTTATTCTTCTTTTCATATAATTTTTAACAACCCACGTGCGTTTAACCTTATTGTAAAGCTCTTAGGCCTCGCTAAGTAAACTTGACACAAATATCAACTGATTAAATTTCCGATTTAGAGATATTTTTCTTGACTTATTTTTTTACATATGCTAAAGTCTCCTCAATAACAGGCAGAAAAGGGAGATACTTTCCACTCACAATTACCTTGCACTAACACTTAACAAGATGAAGAGTAAATAGGTCTTCCGTGTTACACTATTTCGTCTGGGGTCTTTACCGGAATATCACCAAGACTCTTAAAATCACCTGTGTTGTAAGTTATGAAATAGTCAGGTCTGTTCTGTAATGCCTGTACGTAGAGTCTTACATCAAATATCCTTGCCGATGTTAAACGCCGCCGGCTCACTATTTCAAGTGTCTTTATCAGCGTATCATTTGATGGATATACTACCTTTAGTTCACCTGAGAGATAAGTACCCTGAATAAGAGCTTTTGCTTCAGATGGAGAAAGAGGCTTGCCGCTCATTGCTGCGGCATTTGTCAATACACGGTAGAGCTCCATAATGTTTTGTTCAGAAATAATACCTGAGATTTCTTTAGAAAGTGAAAGGTCTAACAGCAGGGCTGACTTTTCGTGAAAAGGAGATAATTCGTCATGGGCATATACAAGAACATTAGTGTCGAAAAAGACACTAATTCCGCTCATATATCTCTTCTCTGTTAAGGGATTTCTCTTTGACTCCTAATTTGAACGTACTGAAGCGACGGAATTTTTTATGTATTGGTAGTACAATGACTTCTACCTTTGCACCTTCATGAAATTGCTCATCTGCCGGTAGCTCTTTTAGAACAATATTGCTGCCCTTAATAATTCCTTGAACCTTCATAGCTCTCCCCCAGTTTTAATCATGTCTTAATTATATCAAAAATGACCAAAAGAAGGACAACATAAAAAACTACAGTTGCTGCTTTTTTCTGTAAGAGTTTGTAGCTTACGAGATTTATTAAAAGCTACAAATAATTTTTTTCTTGATTTATTTTTTTACATATGTTAAAGTCTACTCAATAACGGGCAGGGAGAGGTGGCAGTAAGCGTTTATGTTTTATAGTTCTCTGAGAAATTGCGCAATTAATCAGCCGATACATCTATCTATCTATCTATCTATCTATCTATCTATGCGCAAAAACTGTCTCAAGAAGTAAAACACACCTTAACAACCACTCTGTAAAAAACCACTCTCTAAAAAAAGAAAAACCAGTTCCGCAGAAAGCTCTGCAACTTTTGGATGATGGTGAAATCTTGTCTTTTTTAATGGCGAATTGCTACCTACTTTATAATAATAAAGCTGAGATTGCTACGTCGCTATCGCTCCTCTCAATGACGGATAGAGAAACGCGGCTCCAATCCGGTCATTACGAACCCTCACGTCTACGAGCCCCTTATTGGACAACTCCCAAGACCCAGAGCCGTCATTGCGAACCCCCTAAGGGGGTGTGGCAATCTCAGCCTTGTCATTCCGAGCAAAAGCAGGAATCCATGCTTTTTAAGTTGAAAGGCATAAAAGACTGGATTCCCAATCGGGGTCGGGAATGACAGAGGAGGGAAACGTCTTAAAAAATCTAAATATTAGCTTTGGGCGCTGTTTTTGTTAATCGCACTGAAAAAAAGGGAGGCATATACTATGATGGCTCGGCGCTTTTAGGGTGTGTTGTAAGTGAAGAAATTCAATTGTGGCATTTCCACAATGATTTTGAAAGGAGGTAAGATATGGAGGCTGTTTTTAAGTCAAACAGGTTTTTAGAGACATTGTTAGTGCTCCTAATAATGCTCATACCCACAATATCTATGGCTGATTCCACAACAACCATACCAATAACGAGTAGCTATTGGGAGTCTTTTGACATTAATGGCAATAATGGCTTAAGTTTCGGAACAGGCACTTTAAGCTCAACATCTGATGGAATGAAAGTCAATGGTGTTGGTTACAGGCAAGGAGCTGGACTATGGACAACAAACACTTATAATCTAGTCGGCACAGAAACATATATTAAATGGCTAGCATATGGTTCTGGTTATATGAGTGTCAATGCTGGTATCTCTTATGATTGGCTTAGTGACAATAGTATAAATACTACAGGTCTGACAACAGACCACTCATACTCAGGTTCAACTGTAATATCGGATAACACTTGGTACTACACAAGAATTAAACTCAATAGTGATAGAACATATACTGTTGTTACTGCAACAAGTAACTATGATGATTCTGGTGGAACAACAATTAAATCATCTTCCGGTACTTATAGCGGCAGCAGCTGGAGCTCTTACCAAAGTGCTCATGTGATGGTTGGCTTTGGTGATAACTATGGTGGTACATCAGCATATGTGGTAGTTGGTGAATCTGTAATTAAATACTTAACGTCAACCACAACTACTACCGCCACATCCACAACCACTACTACTACCACGGGATCACCAACAACCCTAACCATCAAAAAACAAA
>JADFYB010000196.1 GCA_015233245.1 Nitrospirota bacterium
CGATTTTGAACACAATAGTTAAAAGTACACAGGAACAGGAAACAACCGGATATGAGTTTTTCTTAAGTGATCTTATCGGCTTAAAGGTGTTTAATGGGGATAAAAAGGCAGGGAAACTGCAGGATGTTGCTATCATTGAACAGGAAAAACTCCCTGTAGTTACTCATCTTATAGTTCACAGGGCCTTTGGCAACAAGCCGTTGCTTGTACCCTGGGAGAGGGTGGTATTCGTTAGAGCAGAGATGATTATTATTGATCTTGAGTCTTTGGACCAATATGAACAAGAGCCCTCCGAGGGGCAGGTGCTCCTTGCCGGACATGTTCTTGATAAGAAAGTCCTTGATATGGACGATAATGAGATAGATATGGTTTATGATATTAAGATGGTTTTGCGGGGTGGAGTGCTATATGTTACAGATGTGGATTTTAGCAGATATGCGTTACTAAAAAGACTCGGCCTCAAACCCATTGTTAAATTTTTGTTTGGGAGTGAATTTTTAAAGAAAGAGACTCTTTCATGGTCCTACGTTCAACCGCTTCCTGAAAACACAGGTGTATTTAAGGGTAATGTTAAACTCAATGTCCTGAAGGAAAAACTTCCGGAAATTCATCCGGTTGACCTTGCGGACATTTTAGAGGAGTTAAGCGGCGAACAACGGCTTGCAATCTTTAATGAGCTTGAGACCTGTCAGGCATCGGATACACTTGAGGAAATAGAACCGCGTGTTCAGAGAGAGCTTATCTCATCCATTAAGATAGAAAGGGCTGCCGAACTGATTAACGATATGACTCCGGCACAAGCCGCCGATATTCTCACGATTTTGCCTGCTGAGGAGGCGGATGAAATTATTAAGTTAATTGATAAGGAAAACGCTCAAAAGGTACAGTACCTGTTGGATAAACATGATGAGGAGATTATAAATTTTACGACATCGCATTTTATCAAACTTCCGCCACAAACTCAGGTCAGTCATGTCCTCCACCAATATCGTGACATAGCAAAAGACAAGGATGTAATAATGTACCTCTATGTTGTTGACGAACAGGATACCCTGCTTGGTGTTGTGGACATTAAAGAGACACTGCAAGCAAACGCAGATGACACTCTTGAGGACATTATGACAACAAACGTTATAAGTTTAAAGTCGGAAAATACACTAAGAGAGGCTTCTGAAATGTTTAGTCGTTACAGCTTCCGTGCCATTCCTGTTAACGATGATAATGACGTGATACTCGGTGTTGTTCTTTATCGGGATGTCATGAATTTAAAACACAGATTTGTGTAAATTCTTATGTTGCCATTGAAATATACTTGAAACACCTGTGCTCCTGTCTTAGTGATAATTCTTTAAATGAAATAAAAAAACGCTGCTCCTCAGTGACAAAAATCACAGACTGTTTCTGCCAAATGTAATAACATTAGTCTCTTTTATTTTGTATTTAAAATTACAAATACAATATGAGTTTATTATCTGAAGTAGTGAGTTTTGTGAAATATAGTTGAAATAACAGAATATTGACTCTACAATAAGTATTGTATAAAACAAAGATGGAGGTATTGACTAAAGTTACACATAAATGATTTAATTCGAATCAGGGGACTTTTACACACTAAAACAATATTAAAGGAGGTTTGTATGAGAAAGAGGTTTGTGTTTTTATTGGTATTTTTGATAGCAACAGTAACCACCGCATACGCGGAACTGAAGTTGGAGATACCAAAGGAACTGTCAAAGGAAAGCCAGGCGTGTGTTGCATGTCACGCAAGTACTACGATTAACATTTACCAGCATTGGGGTAGAAGTAAGCATTTCAGAGCTAACGTGGGTTGCTATGAGTGTCATATGAAAAAGAAAGGGGACCCGGGTGCATTTGAGCATAACGGAGCAATTATATCTATAATAGTCTCCCCCAAGGACTGTGGCAAATGTCACGCAAAAGAGACTGATGAGTTTGTGAATTCACATCATTCAAAAGCTGGGCGTATAATGGGTTCAATGGATAACATTGTAGCAGACGTAGCCGAAGGCAATTTAGGAATGAAGACAGAGGCATTCCCTATGGGAGTATCCGCAGCGGCGGTTAACGGTTGTTGGCAGTGTCACGGTACAGTTATCAAGGTAAATAAAGACGGTAAGCTTGACCCTGCAACATGGCCTAACACTGGTATTGGCAGGATTAACCCTGATGGTTCGGAGGGCAGTTGCTCGGCATGTCATCAGCGCCATGAGTTTTCTGTGGCACAGGCACGTCAGCCAGAAAACTGCGGTAAATGCCACATGGGGCCTGACCATCCGCAGATAGAAATTTACACGGAGTCCAAGCACGGTATCAACTACTATGCTAACAAGGACAAGATGAATCTGGAATCAAATAAATGGGTTGTAGGTGAGGATTATTTTGCTGCTCCAACCTGTGCCACATGTCACATGTCTGCAACAAAGGATATGCCTGTATCGCATAACGTTGGATTGCGCATAAAATGGAATAATCGTCCTGCACAGTTAAAGCAAGCTCATGAAACAGATTTAGTGTGGGGACTTCCCTCTGGTAAAATCACTGGTGATATGCGCAAAGAAAACATGAAGAAAGTTTGCATATCCTGTCACAATACTAATTTTACGAATGCGTTCTACATTCAGTACGAGGCCGAGATGCAGCTTTATAGTGAGAAGTGGGCAAAACCTGGCGAGAAACTGTTTAATAAAGCCACAGAGGTGCTAAAAGCGGTACAGGGCAAAGAGTATGCTACATTTGCTAATAAAATAGACTACACGTGGTTTGAGCTTTGGCACCATGAGGGCCGAAGAGCACGCCATGGAGCCTCTATGCAAGCGCCTGATTATACTCAGTGGCATGGCAACTATGAACTGGCAAAGAACTGGTATGGTGAGTACGTGCCAGAGTTAAAAGAGGTCATAGAAATGGGTAAGAAGAGTTCTAATAAAGAGGCTAATATAAAGGCTGAAGAATTAGAAAAACTTCTCCACGAAGTTCAGGCTACAGATAATCACAGATGGTCTGTCGGAAATGAGGATCCTGCCGTTAAGGCCGAAAGAGCAAAAAGAAAAGCAGAGTTCGATCAACGTTATAAATAAACAGTAGGTATCTACCTTAACAAAGGGAGGGGAGGCATAAGTTGTTTTCCCTCCCTTTTAATTATTAATGTACTAAAAAAAATAAAGTTATGTTATTATTGAACTTATGCATGGCTTTGGAGATATTTTACACAGCATAGCGTTAGTTCTGATTAATCCGCTCATCTATCTGGGTGCAGGGTTGGTCTATCTTGCAATTGTAAAAAAACACAGAAGTGTTTTTACATGCACCCTAGCATTGGCTTTTTACTTAGTGTTCTCACCTGTTGCATCGTCCTTGTTCTTAAAATTTTGGTCTGTACCGGATACCTACAATCCTAAGACGGAATACGACGCTGTTGTGGTTCTCTCAGGGGCTATAAGTTTAGAATGGCATGTCAAGGAAAAAAACAATATGGCTGGCGAGAATATTTATGTACCGGTAAACTATGTCCGGACAACCCAACAAACTGACCGTATTCTTGCCGGTATTTATTTTGTTAAAACAGGCCACGCCAAAAAGTTTCTTATGGGGGACTGGGAGACATCCAGTGCTAACGGCACAGCCAGCGAGGGCTCTATAATATCTAAGAGGTATCTTGCTCAGGCGTTGAATGGACATGATTTCGAGTTGTACGGGGAGGTTAGACGAACTGTTGATGAGGCTATGAAGATGAAAAAAATCGCAGAAGATGAAAAATTAAAAAAAATCCTCCTTGTAACATCTCAAGGCCATATGAGAAGAGCTCTTGCAATGTTTAAAAAACAGGGATTAAATCCTGATACCTTCTCGGTTAACAAGAGGGGGGTCAGTTTATTTTTTAACCAGATGATGCCGATAGCTCAAGGTGCTACTTATACATACGATTGTCTGTATGAGCTTTCTGGTTATGCAACTTATACGATTCTGGGGAAACTGTAAGGACTAAGTGATTGTATAATACTTAGTATAAACAATCCTCGTATATGATGATCTATCTAAATACTGAGTAGATTGCAGCATATACATATAAATTATTAATCTACTTTTGAAACAATCTGACATCCACAAAATAGCCCTCTGGGATTCCCCTTTTATCTGCGCCCACAACTGTAACCCCGTCTGCTTTGACCATAGTGTTAATCAGCCCGGATTTACCCAAAATCGGTACCGCCCATAGCTCTCCGTCCCGACTTTCCACTTTAACCCATATATGGTCCTCTCTGCCCGGTAAAGACGATATGTTTTTCGCTATACGTGCTCTTACCCTGCCGCTATACTCCGATAAGACACAATCCTCTGATAGACCTGCGATTTTCAGTAAAACACCCCTTACAAACACATCAAAAGCAACCATAACAGCCGATGGATGCCCAGGTAGTCCAAAAACCGGTGTTTCTTTTACTACGCCAAAAATTGTCGGTTTTCCGGGCTTTAACGCAACTCCGTGAAATATGACCCCCGGTGCTCCAAACGAATTTATAATCTTTGGGGTTAAATCCTTAGTACCAACCGAGCTTCCCCCTGTTATTAAAACCATATTGGCACAGTTTAACGACTTACTCATGGCCTCTGTCATCGTATCATAATCGTCCCTGAAAATTCCCATGATTACAGGCTCCCCACCGTTAACTTTCACAAGGGCTGCAAGCGTATATGTGTTTATGTCCCGTACCTGACCCGGGTTAATATTGCTCTCAGGCGGCACAATTTCATCCCCTGTTGATATAATTGCAACCTTTGGCAGTTTATGTACCGTAACTTTGGAAATCCCCAGTGCGGCCAAAACACCTGCATCCTGTGGCCTCAACTGATGTCCCCTCTGAAACAGAAGCTCCCCAGCTTTGACATCTTCTCCCCTTAAAACTGTATTTTCCTTCGGTGCAACCGCTCTTACCACTTCAATCATGTTTTCATCCAGTTTTTGGGTATGCTCAAGCATTAAGACTGAATCAGCACCGTCGGGGAGCATTCCACCTGTGGGAATTTTAGCCGCCTCACCCATGTTTACTTTAAAATCAGGCAACTTACCCATAAATACTTCATGTGTTACATTAAGATATGCCGGCACTGACTCCGTAGCTCCAAAAGTATCTGAACTCTTAATAGCAAACCCATCCATAACAGAGCGGGAAAAAGCCGGCAAGTCTTCGCTGGATTTAATGTCTGTAGCAAGCACTCGTCCAACTGAGCTTTCAATACCTATAACGTCAACACCAGTAACCTTGTAATAAACAGAGGCGATTAAACCTTTGGCGGCTGAAACCGAAATCAGCCCTACCCTGCCAAGCATATCAGGCATGTTTACCTATTTCCAATGAATTAAAATTAGAATAACTATTGGAGCACCTTACAAAAAAAGGCTTTTGTATAGCTTTCCGTGTATTATTTCACCGCTTGGCTTTATGTCGGCTATTTTGGATGTTC
>JADFYB010000197.1 GCA_015233245.1 Nitrospirota bacterium
CAGACCCCCAACCTTTTCTCTTTTTCCCCGTGGCTTCTTGTTGGTACGTCATAGTTAGATGTGATGATTGCCATAGTGAACTTACTTTAAGAGGCAACTATGTCAGCGGCTCTATATACCGTTGCCCAGCTTGTGATACCTTGTACTTTTTCCCTGACATTGCAATGGCCGTAAACAACACGGTAAGATCAAGCGCTTTAGCCGGTGTGTGCAGCATATAATGGAATTATCTGAAAACGGACGGTTTTTTTAAAGCTTTTAGCCACAACGATAAATTAATGGCTCTCCATCCCCCCGGTGAGTTCATTAACTGTTCAGACACAGCCGGCTTAAAATAACCGGCTGTTTCGCTTTTAATGCTCTGCATGAGATAAAGGTATATTTCTTTAATCCATAGCCTTTCCGGAGTGTTAAAAGCTACCTTGTCTTTCCGCCACTGGATTGCCTCCGGTACAAGACCTGATACTGCCCTTCTGAAAACATATTTACTCCAGCCGTTGTGGATTTTAAACGCTCCGGGAAGAGAAAACGCATACTCAATAAGCGGTGTGTCGTCAGCAAAAGGAACTCTGGACTCTATTGAAAAACGCATAGAGTTTCTGTCCTCGTACTTAAGAAGGCACTGCAGGTTTTCCTTAAGCATGTACTGCATAAGCATGGTGTTGAGGCTGCCTGAGTATTTTTCGTTAAGAAGAGCCGAAAGCCGTCCCTTATGTGAATTTTTAAACTGCTCAGATAGGTGATTGTTAAGCCCTCCTATAAATATGTTCTTAAGAGAATCCGGAATTGATTTCATTAATGAGGACTTTAGCATATACGTAAGCACAGATGTGGTACTAAGCGGAGCATTTCCCATGTGGGCAAGTTCTGAGATAAACCTTTTGAGGTTTCCTTCAGTGAGTAAATTACTGAAAAAAGCGCCGTAAAACATTGGGTACCCGGCAAAAAGCTCATCAGCCCCCTGTCCGTCAAGCAGGACTTTCACTCCGTGCTGATGGGCAAGTTTCATGACCCTGTACTGAGCGTATATGCTGGTTGACCGGAAGGGTATGTCCTGAGTGTAGATGAGATCATCCAAATCATTTAGAAGCTCATGAGCGGTTGGATAGGTTTGATACCATTGGGTGTTTGTCTGTGATGACACAATTTGAGCCCAGCGGCTTTCATCAATTGCTGCATCCTTATAGCTTGCCGTAAAGGTTTTTTGGCTTATTCCAACTTGAGACATGTGTTCTTTTTTTATAAATGAATCTATTGCGCAGACTATAGAGGTGCTGTCAATGCCACCGCTTAGGCAGCTGCCACAAGTTACATCGGAGCGTAGCCGTAAGGAGACCGAGTTAAGAATAAGCTCTCTGACTCTAAGTGCGGCGCCATCTGCTGTAACACCATCTGAGGCATTTAACGCGGGGTTTATATTTAATGTGTAATATTTTTTTATTTTTACCTTTAAATCGCGATGTAGATCAATAGTTAAAGTGTGAGAGGGTGGAAGCTCATCGATTTCTGTAAGAAACTGCCCCTCGTTCCCTGTTGCAAGGTAGTCGTACAGGGCAGCCTCATTAACGGTTCGCTTAATATCGGGAAATGCAAGGAGCGCTTTAATTTCCGAGGCAAAGGCAACTCCAAACTTGCCAGTTGCGTAATAAAAAGGTTTAACGCCAAAACGGTCCCGTGAGCAAAAAAGCCTGTTTTCAACACTGTCATAGATTACAAAAGCCCACATACCATTAAATTTGTCAACGCAGTCATCTTTCCATCTGTTGTATGAAGCAAGAAGCACTTCGCTGTCGCTGTTTGACGTAAAGTTATAACCTTCTGCCCTTAGCTCATCACGCAACTCCAGGTAGTTATAGATTTCACCGTTATAGATGAGGTAGTACCTGTTTTGATAACTCATTGGCTGATGTGCGGCAGGAGACAGATCCAGTATTGCAAGCCGTCTGTGCCCTAAAAACATATTAACCGGTTCATTAAATGAATTTATGTGCCTGCCTGTTATAACACTGTCATCACCTGTCAGATTATAAACTGCTCCGGTTTTTGAATTTACGGCAAGATAACCCTCATCATCCGGGCCTCTGTGTTTAAGTATGTTAGTAATTTGGCTAACCAACACAGGGCTTATAGCAGAGCCGTTGGTAACAATTCCAAAAATCCCGCACATAATATGAGATTATACCAAATGAGTTTAAGTTAAATCCGAAATAGAAAATTAAAACTGAATTTGTAGTTAACTTTGTCATCATTTAGTTTATTTTGACAATTTTAGTGTTATTTATATACAATACCGCTCTATGGGTTATAGTGGGATGCTGTTGTTGGGGCGTCGACAAACGGCAAGTCAGGAGACTTTGGATCTCCCATTTGGAGGTTCGAATCCTCCCGCCCCAGTTTTGTATTTAAGTGTTTGCCGTCTGGCATACAAGGTGTGGGCAAGCAAAGATGAGAGTGGTAGTGAATTACCTTAAATATATGAGGAGAGCGGTATGTTAAAAGAAATAAAGATAATTACCGGCAACTCTAACCGTCAGTTATCAGCAGATGTTGCAGAGTTTCTGAAAGTAGGGCTTACAGACACTATTGTTAAAACATTTGGAGACGGTGAGATTTCCGTTCAGGTTAATGAAAATGTTCGCGGTCATGACGTTTTTGTTATCCAGTCTATGTGCAATCCTGTTAATAATAATTTAATGGAATTGCTTCTTATCGTTGATGCCTTAAAGAGGGCCTCAGCCGGCAGAATAACTGCGGTTATTCCGTACTTTGGATATGCGCGCCAGGACAGGAAAGTTCAGCCTCGTGTGCCCATATCTTCTAAGCTTGTTGCCGATTTAATAACCGTGGCGGGCTGTCACAGAGTGTTGACTATTGACTTACATGCCGGTCAGATACAGGGATTTTTTAATATTCCTGTTGACCATCTCTATGCAATACCTGTGCTGCTAACTTACATAAGGGAACACCTTCCGGTGAAGAATCTAACTATTGTCTCCCCTGATGCCGGAGGCGTTGAAAGAGCACGGTCTTTTGCAAGGCGGCTGAAATGTTCACTTGCCATTATTGATAAGCGTCGGGAAAACGCCAATGAATGTACTGCTGAAAATGTTATCGGAGAGGTACAGGGAAAAGACGTTCTGATTTTGGACGATATGATTGATACCGCAGGAACCACAGTGCAGGCAGCCAGCATACTGAAAGACAATGGAGCGCTAAAGGTATATGCCGCCTGCTCTCATCCGGTTCTCTCAGGCCCGGCTATAGATAGAATCAATAATTCGGTGATTGAACAGATCATAACGACAAACACTATTCCCGTTTACGACAAGAGTGATAAGTGTCCAAAGCTTGTGGTTCTTTCAGTGGCGGTGCTAATGGGTGAGGCTATCAGAAGAATATATGAGGAGTCGTCAATAAGTTCATTGTTTGTATAGATTACAAGGCCTTAGACGGCCTTGTTTAAGGTTAATTACTTAGGAGGATGTAAGAAAATATGGAAAGAGTTAATTTAGCTGTACAGAAACGAGATGGTGTAGGCAAAGGTGTTGCCCGAACAAATCGCAGAGACGGAATGATTCCTGCCGTTATGTATAAAAAGGGACAGTCAATGCCAATCCGCTTTAGCAGAAAAGAGTTAGTTCCCTTTGTTAATGCCTCAGCACATGAGCAGATCCTGGTAAACCTCAATTTTTCAGACGGCACTACGGCTGTTGCCCTGATGAAAGACCATCAGGTGGAACCGCTTACCGGTGAGCTGCTTCACGTGGATTTTCAGGAAATATCCCTTCAGGAAACAGTGCGGGTAAATGTTGCTATAATATTAAAAGGGACTCCGATCGGCGTTAAACGGGATGGGGGACTTCTGCAAACCGGATTAAGAGAAATAGAAATCGAGAGTCTGCCCGATGATATACCGGCCCACATAGAGCTTGACGTTACAAAGCTTGAGCTTGGGGGCTCCCTACATGTCTCTGATATTAAGACAGAAGAGAAAATAAAAATTCTGACTGACCCAGGAGAGTCAATCTGTACAGTGTCAGCAACGGCAATGCTTGAGTCTGCACAGGCTGAGGAGGGGGCGGCAACAGCAAAGGAGCCTGAGGTAGTGAAAAAGGGTAAGCAGGAGATTAAGGAAAAGTAACTTTGTGGGTAGTTGTGGGATTAGGAAATCCGGGTTGCAAGTACAAAAAAACCCGGCATAACGTTGGATTTATGGTATTAGACGAGCTTGCCCTGCGCTTTAATGTTGACATGAAGGGAGGGAAAGCTCAGGCGGTTACTGGTAAATGCCAAATTGCTGGTGAGGAGGTTTGTCTGCTAAAACCACTTACTTTTATGAATTTATCCGGCACAGCGGTTGGCCGGCTTGTGAGAATGGACCCTGAGAAATCTGTCATTGTACAGGACGATGTTGATATGCCTCCTGGCAGGTTAAAGATAAAATACGGAGGGAGCTCAGGCGGCCACAAAGGGGTGGCATCTGTTATAGAACATGCTGCAACTAAGGATTTTTACAGAGTGAAGATCGGTGTTGGGCGGGACCCGTACATTGCTGTGGAGGACTATGTGCTTGGTAAGTTTACGCATAAGGAGTTTCCGTTGATATTGGATGCCGTCAATGAGGCTATGTTGGCAATAGAGTGTATCATAACAGAGGGACCGCAAAAAGCGATGAATCTTTATAACAGGAGGAGTGAGTTAAATGGCAGTAATTGAAAAAAAGATTTACTATTTTGAAAGGCCAGGAAAAGAAAACACCGATGACTGTCTGAGACTATCTCTTGATGCTGTGGCTAAGATGGGCTTAAAAGATGTAGTTGTGGCTACAACCAGCGGCGATACCGGGCTTATGTATTCCGAGGCATTTAAGGGGAAAGGTATAAATCTGATAGCGGTTACCCACAGTCATGGTTTTAAGGAGGCTAATACGGATGAAATTCAGCCCGATATAGCATCAAAGATAAAACAAAACGGCGCAATTCTCTACACAGGGACCATGGTGACTCATTCAATTGAATCCGCTTTTGCGCAGAAGTTTAACGGCCTGTATCCGACATTGATAGTGGCACAGTCGTTGAGGCGTTTTGGAGAGGGCACAAAGGTATGCTGTGAGATTGTTATGATGGCAACCGATGCTGGGCTTATTGCCGAAGGCATTGACGTTATAGCAGTGGCTGGAACCGGCAGAGGAGCTGATACTGTTTTAGTTATACGAAGTGCTGCTTCAAAAAGATTTTTCGATTTAAAAATCCTTGAGATTATTGCTAAGCCGCGTCTATAAGCCGTTATTTGAAATGAAGACTTTGGTAGTTAGAGGTGTCTTTGGTTATTTAATGAACATTTTCAAAATTACAGCAAATGCAGCCAACTGGCCAATCCAAAACAAAAACATCCATTTAATATTTTCTTTACT
>JADFYB010000029.1 GCA_015233245.1 Nitrospirota bacterium
CAATTTATAATAAAGGTTTATGAGATAAAAGCTGTACAAAAGAAAAGCGATGACAAAAAACAGATATACTCTGCAGCAGTCAGCGGTCGGCTGGGTGAGTTTCATGCCACAGTGCCTGACGCTTTCAAACCGATGTCTGCGGTAATAGGGGTAGAAATCGGAGGCACGTTTAGAGAGCTGGTAGAATCAAACCATGTAAACATTCCTTCTTTTGCTGTGCTGGGGCTGAAAGATGATTTCTTTAGTACCGGAGCAATAACACTTCAGACGGAAAAACCTAAAGAGGAAGAGGAGGCGTCTAAAGGGCAGTCTGAAGCTTTCAATAAGGAAATCGAAATAGCCTCCCAACTCCTGGATATAAGAAGTAAGGATACACAAAGCATAGAGCTGCTTATGGGGCTATTGGAAAAATTTCGTAATTTCTCCAGTGAAGACAGAGCGCTGCTTGACATTATAAAACGGTTTTATGAGGCACGGGCTGAAGATGTGCGGTTATTGCAGATGTTCCTTGAGTTTCTTAAAATTTTGGGAGTCAAGGACGGTAACAAAAAGTCGATACTTGAGTACTTTGAAAGACTAAAGGATCCATCAGCAGCCTCCGGCTCAAGCGGGTCATTTTCTGAGGATAAGGAGGCAGGCAAGTGACAAAAGGCTACTGGCTACCCGTATTACATTGTCATTTACCATTTGTTAAACATCCGGAATTTGATTATTTTTTAGAGGAGCACTGGCTGTTTGAGGCTATCTCAGAAACATATATACCACTTCTGATGAGATTAAAGAGGTTTGAGGCCGAAAATGTGGACTTTCGTCTGACCGTATCTGTCTCTCCACCTCTTGCCGAAATGCTTGCAGACGTGTATTTGACTGAACAGTTCATAAAGTATATGGACAATCTGATTGAGCTTTCACAGAAAGAGATGAGACGTTTAAAAACCGATGAAGGGCTGCTACCGGTTGCAGAGTATTATAATAAGCGGTTTTTAGAGATTAAATCATTTTTTACCGATGTCTTAGACAGCAGTGTTTTAAATGGTTACAAGTATTTCTCCCAAAAAGGGCAGCTTGAGATAATTACCTGCGGGGCAACTCACGGCTACTTACCACTGCTCAGAACGTCTGTAAAGGCAGTAGAAGCTCAAATAGATATAGCGGTACAGTGTCATAGCCACAGGTTTGGTAAAGCTCCCGACGGTATATGGCTTCCGGAGTGTGCCTACTATGAGGATTTGGATGAAATCCTTAAAAAGTATGGCATAAAGTATTTCTTTATGGAGTCTCATGGGGTAGCTAACGGAGTGCCAACGCCGAAACACTCAGTTCATGCTGCTGTGCACACATTAAACGGGCTTGCTGCTTTTGCCAGAGACCCTGAGACGTCACGTCAGGTTTGGAGCTCTGAGGCAGGATATCCGGGAGCTCCTGAGTACCGTGATTTTTATCGTGACATTGGTTATGATTTGGATATAGACTACATTGGGCCATACATATCGCCAGATGGTAACCGTGTGTTTACAGGAATAAAGTATTATAAAATCACAGGGGAGACTGAAGACAAATTGCCATATGATCCGCATTCGGCTTTTCATAAGACAAAGTTCCATGCCGAACATTTTTGTATGGCACGGTATAAGCAAGCGGATGAGCTTGCCGCAGTTATGGACAGGCCGGCACTTATCGTGTCGCCTTATGATGCTGAGCTTTTTGGCCACTGGTGGTTTGAAGGCCCTGATTTCATCTATAATGTGATGTCTCAGTTTATAAAAGATGGCGCTATAAGACCCATAACGGCTATAGATTATCTCAGTGATTATCCTAAAAATCAGACAGTATCCCCAAGACCCTCATCGTGGGGAGAAAATGGATACTATGAAATATGGGTAAATAAAGACAATGGGTGGATATACAGGCATCTACATTACATGGCAGATACGATGGAAAAACTTGCCAATGAGTACTACACTATGAACGATTATGAATCAGAGGAAACAATACTGAAAGCCAGGGTGTTAAATCAACTACTCAGGGAGCTTCTCCTGGCCCAAAGCAGTGACTGGGCGTTTTTGATAACTCAGGGCACAGCGATAGAGTATTCGGAAAAAAGAACAAAAGAACATATTTCAAACTTCAACGCACTGCTGAAAAGTTTCAACGAAAACAATGTTGACCTTGAGTTTATAAACTGGCTTGAGTACAAAAATTCAATATTTGAGTTTCTTGACTTCAGGGTGTATGCTGATACAACGAACTCTTAAAAAAGAGCAATCCGCAGATGACACAGATAAACGCAGATGGGAAAATTGCAAATCTGTGTCCATCTGTATTAAAATCCCTCGTTGATTTACAATTCTGGCGGCTCTGCGTGGTCCTTTATATACTTTCCGATAGTGTTATCAAGAGATTTTTTAAGAGCCCAGTCTCTTACACCAGCTCTTTCACCCTTGAATTGCATGTAGGGTACCGACTTTCCACAGCTTGTCTCAACCGCGTATATCTGGTATCTGATGAATCTTCTTATAGCAGCGGGATTGGTTTCTCTAAAATAGCCTGCAGCCTCTAAAAACCCCTCCGTGTTTCTTTCTATTAATTCTCCTTTGCAAAAAAGCCTTAAAATTTTGGGAGTTTCTGTAAAAGAAGTAAACATCAGAGTAACCTCTCCGTTATTTCTAATGTCTCTTGCCGTTCTGTCGCCACTTCCTGGATAATCCATATAAAGCAGAATGTTAGAGTCTATAATTTTAAGACAGTTATATCCTTTTGGAGAAAGATTGACCTCTTTGCCGCTTGACGATGCAACAAAAAACACCAGCTGTTCCATAATGAAATCAATATCTTCAGCCTTTAATGACTTATACTGTGTTCCCAATACGTAGTCTCCCACTTGATGTGCCTTCAGTGCCAGTTCTGAAAAACGATATTGCACTTTGCAGTTGCTCAGCCTGAGAGGAAAGCTCCCCAGAGGTTGATGCCATCTCCTCTGCTGCTGATGCGTTTTGCTGAATCACCTGATCAAGCTCCGTTATAGCTTTGTTTATCTGAGAGGCGCCTGTGTTTTGCTCATTACTTGCAGCATTGATTTCCTGAACCAACTCTGCCGTCTTTTGAATATCAGGTACTAACTGTTTAAGCATTGTGCCAGCTTTTTCAGATACCGTTACCGTTGTAGCTGACAGGGTACTGATTTCTCCTGCCGCTTTTTGGCTTCTTTCCGCAAGTTTTCTCACCTCTGAGGCCACAACGGCAAAACCCTTACCGTGCTCTCCGGCGCGTGCGGCTTCAATTGCAGCATTAAGCGCTAAGAGGTTGGTTTGTCTTGCAATTTCCTCGATAATTGAGATTTTGCTTGCGATTTCTTTCATAGCACTAACCGCCTCATCCACGGCTTTTCCGCTTTCTTGTGCGTCTTGAGCTGCCTTGGCAGACATCCGCTCAGTTTGATTGGAGTTATCGGAGTTTTGTTTAATGTTAGAGGCCATCTCCTCCATTGATGAGGATACCTCCTCAACTGAGGCTGCCTGTGCTGAGGCGCCCTCAGATAGTTGCCGAGCACTTGAACTTAACTCTCCACTGCCGCTTGTTACCTGCTCGGAGACCTGCCTGACCTCACTCACTATGCTTTTTAATTTCTCAAGCATCGTTTTCATTGCAAGCAGTATGCCGGTTTCTTTTGTGCCGGAATCCATTCTCACTGTAAGGTCACCATTAGCAATGCTTTCAGCTATGCTCATAATGTAGTTGGGATCCCCTCCCATCTGCTTTAATAATGTCAAAGTTATCAAGTGGGCTATTAATGAGAGTGTTAGTACTATAATGAAACCTGCAGCAAATGTTTTTATTTTGATGTTTTTCACAGTTATACCAGATGTCGTATTGATTTCATTACCATGCTTTGTCTGAATGTCAATCAGTTTATTCAGGGCTTCTACACTCCCAGCTCCGGAAATAAGGATTGTTTTTGCGCGAAACGCTGCAGCCTCCTCAGTTTTTCCTGCCTCCATCAGCTCAAACCATTTAGGACGCGCCTCCTTATACTGCCCAAAGATGTCGTTCATTGCTCTCAGGGCGGATTTAGCTTCGTCTGTTAGTTTTGTGTCAGAGTAGAGTTTTAGATTCTCATCCATAAGGTTATACCATTTTGGACTCTCCGATATTATCTTTTTTCTACTCTCACGGTCAGGCACGGCTAAGTACTGAGAAATGCCAAAACGAAGACGCCACATAGTGTCCTGGGCAGCGGCAAGGTATCGCGTAGCCAGCACGCTGTCCTTGTGCATATCGTTAACAATTGATGACAGAGTAGAAACACTCATAAAAGTTATAAAGACCATCAATGTTGTTAAAACAACTACCATCACTGCCAATAATAACATCTTTGCCTTAACGGTCATGTCCTTCATAGTTTCTCCTTATTCTAGTATAAAATCCTGACAGCGCCATTGTATATTAATATGCTTAAGTACTTAACATTTCCGGCCTGTACTTAATGTTAAATTAATTCTTCTGCAGAAAAAGCCGCAGACCCACATCTCACAAAAAATTTAATGTTTATTTAAACTAACGAGATGGCCTCCAGGTCTTTTGCCAAAAATATTCGGTCAATCTCTAAAATTATAATAAACACATCATCTCTTTTACCCATTCCTTTGATAAATTCGGTATCCAGTTTAACTCCTATGCTTGGAGCCGGTTCAATACTCTCCGGTTCAAGCTCTATTACTTCTTCTACGGAGTCAACCAGAGCTCCAAGAATGATATTGTCGTTTTCAACCTTGACCTCCACTATTATAACGCACGTGTTGACAGTCTTTTCACCCTTATTCATTCCAAACTTTATACGCATATCAACAACCGGCACCACGTTTCCCCTGATATTGATGACCCCTATGATGTAGTGCGGCATTTTAGGTACTGTTGTAACTGATGTAAATTCAAGCACCTCACGCACTTTGGAAATATCAATAGCAAACACCTCACCATCGAGATTAAACGTTAAGTACTGTGTTGTCTCAGTAACCGACGCTACTGCCATGTTTTACCTCCATCTGCGGCTTAATATTTTTCAAACTCTGAGTCATCTGAAGACCCCTTGTGCCCGTCATCGAGATCTATTGACCTTGCTTTAGGTGTTGTTTTATGAACAGCCGTTCTTGGCTCATGAGTCAGGCGTTGCGGAGCAGCCGTTAGTTTCTTAGGTTGCGGGTTGGCTTTACTGGGTTTAGATCTTCTTGCGGCAGACATACCATCTGAGCTGGTTTTGAAAAACGATATAGCATCTTGCAGTTGCTGTGCCTGAGATGTCAGCTCCTCAGATGTTGAGGCCATCTCCTCAGAGGCTGAAGCGTTTTGTTGAATTACCTGGTCAAGCTGCGTTATAGCCTTGTTTATCTGATCGGCTCCGACATTTTGCTCATTACTTGCCGCACTGATTTCCTGAACCAGCTCTGCCGTTCTTTGAATATCTGGCACTAACTGCTTAAGCATGACTCCTGCTTTTTCCGAAACCGTTACCGTTGTGGATGACAAGGTGCTGATTTCACCTGCTGCTTTTTGACTGCGTTCCGCTAGTTTTCTCACTTCTGAGGCTACGACGGCAAAACCTTTACCGTGCTCTCCGGCACGTGCCGCTTCAATAGCAGCGTTAAGTGCAAGAAGGTTAGTCTGTCTTGCGATTTCCTCTATAATGGATATTTTACTTGCAATTTCTCTCATTGCCGTTACTGCCTCATCAACAGCCTTTCCGCTTTCCTGCGCATCCTGAGCTGCCTTTGCCGCCATCCGCTCCGTCTGCTGGGAATTATCGGCGTTTTGTTTAATGTTGGATGCCATCTCCTCCATTGATGAGGATACCTCCTCAACCGAGGCCGCCTGCTCTGTGGCTCCCTGTGAAATCACCTGGGCCGTGCTGCTTAGCTCCATACTGCCAGAGGAGACGTTATCTGAAGATACATTTACCTCTCCAACAATGCTTGTTAATTTTTCAAGCATGTTTTTCATAGCTAAAAATATGCCGGTTTCTTTTTTACCTGACTCTAACCTGATTGTAAGGTCTCCAGCCGCAATGCTTTCTGCTATACTCATGATGTAGTGAGGCTCTCCTCCCAACTGATTTAATAACGTCATCGTTATCCACAGAGCAATCACCACCGCAAAAACTATGGCTATTACAGATAAAAATATGATCAGTGTGCGGGCAGATTTATAAGCATCTTCGGCCAGCTTAGACTTTTTATCCATACCATCTTCCTGGTGTTTTTTTAATTTTTCAATGGCATCGAAATAGGTGTTCTGCAATGCTCTTACCTTCGTTAAAAGGAACTCTTTTGCTTCAGCCTGCTTGCCATCAGCCGCAAGTTTTAAAAATTCGTCCTGGCTAATAACATAAGGTGCCCTTGCATCAATTATGGCCTTTAGTCCAGCCTTGCCAGTTTCGCTTTTGACAAGCGGGGTAAGTTTGTCTAAATCAGCGGTAATTTTTTTTCTTGCCTCCTGAACTCTATCCACCTCTTTCTGTATCTCTTCCTTTTTTTCCAGTAACAGCGTATTACGCATAGCACGTGCTATCAGATTTATTTGAGAAAGCCAGTCGTTGCAATACGCTACCTTAGGATATTCCGCTTTGACTATTTCAGTCATCCCATCGTTAAGTTCAGCAAGCCTGCTGACGCCCATAATTGCTACCATTAAAAGCAAAACTACAACAATACCAAAAGCAAGCGCTAACCGTGTGCCAGTTTTCATATTCTGAAGCATTTTTTCCTCCACCAAGTACTGTTTTATTTGAGTTTTTCTATTTTACTTACACACACCAACATCAAGGCTGTTAGTGCACGCATAATCATCCTGTGTAAACACAATACAAGTGTACACATGAGAGAAAAAAAAGTCAATAGCCTGAGACTGAAGATTGTGAAACAGGCCATGCAGGGGGGCACGGCCTGTTCTTTGAGGAGGTGTGAAGTAAAGGAGAAATTTAAGCATATCACATCATTTTGCGTTTGTCAAGTTTTTTTGCAATCTATGTGAAATCATCAACGAAAGAATTACAAACCTTTTTCTATACTACGGCACTTTTTCTGATAGCTTTTATATTTAATTGCAGGGTCTTAGAGCCGTTAAATTCATTTAAGGTTGGAGTGACAACGGCATCCACTCTGCCAGTGCCTGATACCATAGAAAGGTGATCGCCTAAGTCAAACCCGATAGCGTCAAATTGTGTGCCTTTGTCGCCAAGTTTTAATTTCAGATGATTTTTCCCCACTATTTTAGGTGAATATGGTGTCAGACCTCTGATACCAAAAAAAGGCTCCGGATTCCCATAACCATAAGGAGCAAGCATAGAGAGTTCGTTAAGAAGTTTAAAGTTAATATCCTTAATAGAGCAGTCGGCATCTATCATTATCATAGACTGTGAAGCGGAATCATCCGATGTCCGCTTTATGGCTTCATTCAGAGCAATAATAAATTGCGGTATCTTATCCAGTTTTAGTTTAAGTCCAGCCGCCTGTTTGTGCCCTCCAAACTGCATTAAGTACTGAGAACATTCAGAGAGGACTTTATGTATATCAACCTCCGGCACTCCTCGTGCTGAGCCCTTTGCTACTGTATCCTTAACAGTCAGCACAAATGCAGGCACACCAAACTTATCAACAAGCTTAGAGGCTACAATTCCAAGCACTCCCTCATGCCAATCCTCATCATAAATCACAATCGCTCTGTCAAATCCCTCAATCTCTATCTGATTAATGGCAGAGTCAAACACACCCTCCTCTATCCGTTGACGCCTGAAGTTCAGTGCATCAAGATTTCCAGCTATCCGTTTGGCATCTGTTTCCGAATCGGTTAAGAAAAGCTCAACAACCTCGGAGGCATCAGCCATACGCCCTGCAGCATTTATCCGGGGAATCGCCGTGTAAGACAACAACTCAACGTCTATCGTTCTGTTGGCAGATGCCGCTATTTCAAAAAGTGCCTTAAGCCCAGGCCTTGTACCAGCCGCCATCACCTTTATACCATCTTTGACAATAAGCCTGTTTTCTCCGACAAGCGGCGCCACATCTGCCACTGTCCCAATCGTTGCCAAATCAAGAAGGTCTGCCACATCAACAATGCCAGAACGGTTAAGAGCCATCGAAAGCATAAGCGCCACACCTGCTCCAGTAAGCTGTGAGTGCGGATTATCACAAGCCATAATTGCAGGGTCTATCACTGAAAAAGCAGCCGGCAGCACGGGCTGCCCTGATAATTCATCAAAAGCAGGCTTATGATGGTCTGTGATTATAACGTCTATATTGTATCTCAACGCGCTGTCAATCGCTTCAAATGAGGATATTCCGCAGTCAACCGTTACAATTAAAGAGCAGTCGCTCTCCCGCGCCAGCTCAACCGCTGCCGGATGAAAACCATAACCGTGTACAAATCTGCTTGGAATAAAATATCTAACCGCACATCCAAGTCTCTGCAGTGTTTCAATCATAATTGCCGCAGCCGATGTACCATCAGCATCATAATCACCATGCACAAATACGGTCTCAGAGCGCTTTACTGCAATGTTTATTCGCTCTACCGCCCTGCCCATACCTGAAAGCATGTACGGGTCTGCTAACAAACTGACTGTGGAATCAAAAAAACTCCTCGCTTTTTCAGGAGTTTTTATATCCCGGTTTATTAAAATCTGCGACAGAATCGTTGAAACATTGAGCGACTTTGCGAGATAATCCACATACTCGCTGTTTGTGCGCGCAAGTAGCCATTTTTTGTCCAAACGTGCCATATTCGCTTCTATTTTTTCACAAGCTGCTTATCTCCAGCCCAAAGAAGCACAACCGGACTTGCAACAAACACCGAGGAATACGTGCCCACGATTACTCCCATAGCCATTGCTAATGCAAAACTATGCAGTACCTCACCGCCAAAAAAGTACAGGGCTAATGATGCGAAAAATACAGTAAGAGACGTGATAAGCGTTCTTGAGAGCACCTCGTTTATACTTTTATTTATAACCTTTGTAACAGGCTCTTTAATCATAGCGCGAAGGTTTTCCCTTATTCTGTCAAACACAACAACCGTGTCAGTAAGGGAATAACCGGCTATTGTTAAGAGCGCCGTCAGAAGAATCAGGTTAATCTCATATCCCATGACATAAAACACGCCAAGCACTGCCAGTACATCGTGAAAAGTGGCAAAGGTGGCTCCGATGCTGAAGCTGAACTGAAAACGCCAGCCTACATAAATCAGGATTCCCACCACAGAGGCAATAACTGCCCACATAGCATCGGTGCGCAGTCGGCTGCCAACTTTGGGGCCAATCTCAGAGACCGAATCCACCGTCAGTTTGTTATCTTTAAGCCCTTTGGTCAGCATCTCTATGACCTTATCCGACACTCCGGCTGATGTTGATGCAGATTTTGTGTCAAGAGCTCCGGCGCCTGTTTTTTTAATCACCACCAACACTTTCTTAACTGCAGGGAATTCTTGTAAATCAGCCCCTGTAAGGCCGCCTTCATCAAGAGCCTTTCTCACATCAGACAATTTCACCGGTTTATCGAACTTTACCTGTACTGCCGTCCCTCCGGCAAAATCAATGCCAAGGTTTGCCGTCCCACGCACCACAGCTATGATTGCAAGTATGCCCAGTAAGGAGAAAACCCCGGATACAGCAAAAGCAATATAGCGTTTTCCCATGAAATCTAAGTTGGTTTTTTTTATAATTTCAATCATATACTTAACTTTTTAACCTCCCTTTCGGCGTTGATATAATCAAAGACGGCCTTTGTTCCTATGAGCGACGTAAAGAGATTGATTGCTATACCAATGCTAAGAGTTACGGCAAATCCCTTTATGGGGCCTGTCCCGAACTGATATAAAACCGCAGCCGTTATCAGCGTGGTAACGTGAGAGTCAACAATGGTTAAGAATGCTTTGTCGTAACCGGAGTCAACCGAGGCACGCGGCGTTTTACCCGCCTTTAACTCATCCCGCATTCGTTCAAACATCAGCACGTTTGTATCCACTGCCATACCAATAGCCAAAACAATACCGGCAATACCGGGCATAGTCAGTGTGGCATTAAGGGCAGCCATAGCGCCCATGAGAAACACCATGTTTAAGATAAGCGCAAGGTCGGCTATCAGCCCTGAGATTCTGTAGTAAAACGCCATAAACCCGGCCACTGCAATAAAGGCGGCAATAGCTGTAAGTTTACCGGCAGCAATCGAGTCTGTGCCAAGTGAGGGGCCAACGGTTATATTTTGAAGCATGTTAACGGGGGCAGGGAGAGCACCGGCCCTAAGCACTATCGCCAAATCCTTGGCCTCATCCATCGAATAAGAACCTGAAATCTGAGCGCTGCCTCCTGATATTTTTTCCTGTATCACAGGGGCAGAATACACGTTACCGTCAAGTATTATAGCAAGGCGTTTCTTTACATATTTTCCAGTGATTTCCTCAAATATCTTAGCCCCCTCGGAGTTGAAAGTTAAAGACACATACGGGCTGTTGTATCTTGTATCAATTTGAACCCTCGCCTCAGATATGTAATTACCGGCCATTGGAGAGTCTTTCTTAAGCAGCAACGGCTTTTTAGTAACCTCTCCGGTCTCCTTGTTAGTGATTCGCTCAAACAGTATTTCATCACCATCGGGAATCTTAGCCTTCATCTTACCCATTAGCTCATCCTCTTCAAATGGCTTAATTGTAGCAGGCAGTTCTGAGGCTGTGGGGGATTCGTCGTCAACGACTTTAAACTCTAATTGTGCGGTTTTGCCAATTAGTTCAATGGCTCTTTTTGGCTCTTTGACTCCCGGCAATTGCACCACTATTTCGTTTTCACCCTGTCTTTGAATAACCGGCTCAGCCACACCAAACTGGTCTATCCGGTTTCTGATTGTTTCAAGAGCCTGTTCGCAGGCATTGTCTATAATGTATTTCGTTTCCTTCTCCGAAAGGGAATAGACCACAGAGGAACCGGAGTCCCGTGCAGATAAGGTTGGATAGGCATTTTCGATGGCTTTTCTGATTTCAGGTGTGGCAGGAGCCACGGTTATGTTTTTTCCGTCAAATTTTACATCTGCTTTAAGGTTTTTATTGTCTGAGAGCCTTTGAATTCCCTGAGAGATTCTGCTGGTAGTTTGTGCGACAGCCTTTTGTCCTTCAACTTCAAACACGAGGTAAAGGCCTCCCTGCAGATCAAGTCCTAAAATTATGCCTTTATCGGGGGACAGTTTCTTAATTACCGGCGGCAGATCCTTATAAAAAGGCATATTGGGCAGGAGTGCTGAGAGTGTAAGTAAGAGAGCCAGCCCTATCAGTAAAAACCGCCACTTTACAGATTTTTTCAATTTTTCCTCCTCAATATATCCTCTTTACTCACCATCATGAGAACCACGGATGGTTGTTATAAACGATTTACCAAATTTCACCTTTACGTTTTCAGAGATTTTAAGCGTAACCGTGCTTTCATCAACAGACTCCACAACGGCGTAAATCCCGCCTGTTGTAATCACCTTATCGCCCTTTTTGATGGCTGCAAGCATTTCCCTGTGTGCCTTTGCCTTGGTCTGCTGGGGCCTTATCATTAGAAAGTAAAATATTATAAAAATCACCATAAGCGGCAGGAAACTCATAAATATATCAGGAGCTCCAGCCTGTCCGCCTTGAGGCGGTTGCCCCATTGCCCACGCTATTGATAACATAACTTATCCACCTCCAAAATTTTTAGCTCATATTCTAACTCTTGTCAGTTATATAAAGCAAGAACTTAAAAATAAAAAAATCGTTATACGCCAACTGACTGCCTGTGGTGATGTTGTCTTAAGCACCTTTACATTATCAACGAGCCCAGAGGTTTTCTTTTTTATAGGTTTTCCATCTGTTGTGTATCCAGAGGTATTGTTCAGGATACTCTCTTATAATGATTTCCATCGCTTTAGTAATCTCTCCGGTAATCCGGTGAATTTCGCCTTTTTCACTGCTAAAATTGGCAAGCGGGAAAATTGGGTCACTTACAAATCCGGTAAATTCTCCATTTTTTTGCCGCACACAAGCGCACACTACGATGGGTTTTTTATACATCACTGAGAGCATCGCAGGAATTGGCGTTGCCGTTGCCTTTCTGCCAAAATAATCCACACTGATTCCCTTTGATGTGCTTTGGTCAGGCAACATTCCGATTGATTTACCGCGCCTCAGTGTCTCCTGAAGTTTAAACATTGCGTTGGTTTTAGCTATAAATATCTGACCTGTTTCTGTGCGCCGGGAGTAGAATAGTTTTTCAAGATACGGATTATCAAGAGGCCGTGCCACTACTACAAGGTTGATGCCAACAATGGCGCTTACGTGAGGCAGAAGTTCCCAGTTACCGATGTGTGGGGTTAAAAATATGCAGCCCTTGTGTGAGTCATGCAGGTTTTTTGCCTTCTTAAACAGCTGTTCTATGTGAGCAGTACTTTTGTATGCTTTTCTAAATGCCTCTTCAGTTTTAAAAGAGTTATGGGTTTTTATCATTTCAAGAAAAGACATGATAAAAGAGCGGCAGCTTTCCCGTGCAATTGTTGTCACTTCTTGCTGTGTTTTTTCAGGGAAAGCAGATGATATATTGTAAATAGCAATGGTTTTTCTTTTTGGCACAAGAGAAAATAGCATATCGCCTAAGATTTTGCCTAAAACCCTGGTTCCCCAGTTTGGTAAAAGTCTGGCCAACGTAAAAAGCACAACAACCGCGTAGTATTCTAAAAGCCACTTGAGTTTAGATTTTTTTTTTGCCATTTTTAGTAAAGAACATCTACATTTTTTTTAGTCTTTCCGATATATAAGCAATTAGAGCATTTATGCCCTCATGTGTGACGGCAGAAACCGGGAAAAAAGGAATATCGTTACCTCGGCAAAAGTCTGCTAATAGCTCCGTTTGTTTGCCATCGCCTTCAACATCAATCTTAGAAGCCGCTACTAGCTGTGGTTTTTGTGAAAGCTCAACGCTATAGAGAGAAAGTTCACGGTTAAGTTTTTCATAAGCCACTATCGGATCTTCTGCAACCTCCTGAGAGACGTCAATCATGTGAATCAGAAGTTTTGACCTTTGAGCGTGTCTGAGAAACTGTAACCCTAAACCAGCGCCGTTATGAGCGCCCTCGATGATTCCAGGAATATCTGCCACAATGAAACTTGAGTAATCGTTGAGTTTTACGACTCCCAGATTTGGCACCAATGTTGTGAAAGGGTATGGTGCTATTTTTGCATGTGAGGCGGTTATTGAAGAAATCAACGTGGATTTACCGGCATTAGGCATACCAATAATACCAACATCAGCAATGAGTTTTAGCTCCAGAGTTAGGTTGGCCTCCTCTCCGCCCTCACCGGGTTGAGCAAACTTAGGAGCTTGAAACGTAGAGGATTTAAAATGAGCATTTCCTTTGCCGCCTCTGCCACCTTTTAAAATTACAGCCAGCATACCGTCTTCGGTTAAATCGGCTAAGGTCTCATCCGTATCAAAATTTTTAATTACCGTGCCGACCGGAACATCTATGACTACATCAGGGCTGTCATAGCCGTGTTTGTCTTTTCCCATGCCATGACCGCCACGTTTTACGGCGTAATGTTTTTTGTATTTGTGGTCTAAGAGGGTATTTAAATGAGTTACGGCTCTAAAAACAATATCGCCGCCTTTACCGCCGTCTCCACCGTCAGGGCCGCCCCTGGGTTTAAACTTCTCTCTGCAAAAACTCACACATCCGGCTCCGCCATCCCCAGCCTTACAGTAAACAGTTACAAGATCAACAAATTTCATGTTTTACTAACGAGGCGAAACTGCAAGGCTTTCTGTGTTATGGTTGTGCGACTGAAAAAACCATCACAATAAAGCGTTATTTTAAGCCTGAGCCTGAAGTACCGGATAAACGCTCACTTTTGTTCTGGTCTTATCTT
This sequence comes from Nitrospirota bacterium, assembly GCA_015233245.1. Lineage (GTDB taxonomy): Bacteria > Nitrospirota > Thermodesulfovibrionia > Thermodesulfovibrionales > Magnetobacteriaceae > Magnetomonas. The sequence goes on from JADFYB010000029.1 coordinate 13,918, forward strand.
TTCGCTCAAACTTAACGATGCCAGTGATTTTAGCAAAAAGGGTATCATCAGAGCCGATTCCGACATTAGAGCCGGGATGAAGTTTTGTACCGCGCTGTCTTACAAGAATGCTGCCGGCAGTTACAGCCTGCCCGCCATAGCGCTTGACTCCAAGCCGCTTTGCCTTACTGTCTCTCCCATTTCGTGTGCTTCCCACACCTTTTTTATGTGCCATTGTGATTAGCCTCCGACTATCTCATTAATTTTTATCTTTGTGAAATGCTGTCTGTGGACGTGAAGTTTCCTGGTGGCTTTACGTGGCTGCATTTTAAATACGGCAACTTTTTTGGTTTTGCCTTTTCCCAGTATCTCCGCCTTTACGGAAACACCTTCAAGATACGGCTTACCGACCGATAATTTTGTACCGTCAAAAAACGCCAGCACTTTATCTATTGTCACAGAGTCACCAACAGCGTTTTCCAGTCTGTCCACTCTCAAAGTCTCATCGGGCGACACTCTCACCTGCTTGCCCCCTGTTAACACTATCGCATACATCAGCTTAATCCTCCGAATCCTTAATATATTCTCATCACGCAGTCAATAGCTTATATAATTTAGATTGCATTTGTCAAATGTTAAATTTTTATGTAAAAGTTTTACTGAACAATATTTATAAAATTGGAGGGGGGCAGGGGACGTCATGGGGGTTGTCCCCCGCCCTTTGGGAAGACCTTAAAATTTTATAATTTATCTTCTTTCTGTTTCCTTATAAATGTTGGAATATCCATGTCATCATCATAATTCATTAAGTCTGTGGTTGGAATTTTATCTTCCTTTGAAAAATCAAACAAATTCTTAGACAGAATCCTGTCTGCGCTCCTTGTATAAACCCGCTCTTTTTCTACAGGGGTTTTCCACCTGTGCATCTCAGGCATTGCCGTAATCTTATTTTCTTTCTTTTCCTCAAAACCTGTGGCTATTACGGTTACTTTTACCTCACCGTTAAGATTAGGGTCAATCACTGCTCCAAATATAATGTCAGCCTCATCGTGTGCCGAATCAAACACCAGCTCCGATGCCCCCTGTACGGCATCCAGAGATAAATCCGTTCCTCCGGTTATGTTGATCAGAATTCCACGTGCTCCGTCTATTGAGGTCTCCTCAAGCAGCGGATTTGAAATAGCCTTCTTTGCAGCCTCTATGTGTCCCTGTTCACCCTTTCCCTTTCCTATTCCCATAACTGCTTTACCAGAGTACTGCATTATTGTCTTTACATCGGCAAAGTCTAAATTAATTAGTCCAGGCACAAGAATTAAATCGGTTATTCCCTGAACAGCATCTCTTAATACATCATTAGCGATTTCAAATGATTTGATAAGTGATGTACCCTTTTCAACTACAAGTTGAATCTTATCGTTTGGTATCACTATTGTGGTGTCAACAAACTGATTTAGCTCTTTAATACCGGTTGCAGCATTACCAAGGCGTTTACGTCCTTCATAAAAAAACGGTTTAGTCACAACCGCTACCGTAAGAGCTCCCAACGATCTTGCAATTTCTGCTATCACAGGGGCCGCTCCGGTTCCCGTGCCGCCTCCCATTCCACCTGTTACAAATACCATATCGGCGCCCTCAAGAATCTCCCGTATCCTTTCACTATCTTCAAGAGCGGCCTCTCTGCCCACCTGGGGATTTGACCCCGCTCCCAAACCCCTCGTTATCTTTGTTCCTATCTGAAGTCTGTTTTCAGCTATTGATGAGTTCAGCACCTGTGCATCCGTGTTGATTGCTATAAACTCAACGTTACGCAAAGACGAGGCTATCATGTTGTTTATGGCATTGCCGCCTGCCCCTCCCACGCCTACCACTTTGATATTGGCTTTACCGTCGGTACTCTCCACCAATTCAAACATACTGTATCCCTCCTTTTATATTTATTCTCAATTTAGTCTGAAAAGCTTTCCCATTAATCCTCGGAACCAACGTTTCATGCCTCTTGTATCCCCTGTCAGGCTATCGGCAGAAGACATCTCATAAGTGTTCTTATGTGCATAGTAAAGAAGTCCCATAAGTGTTGAAAAAACCGGATTTTGCACTTTGTCTATTACATCCCTGCCCTCAGGGACTCCTATCCTTACAGGTATGTTAAGCAGAGACTGCACATGAGCTTCAAATCCCTTCATCTGCGACACCCCTCCGGTTATAACCACTCTGAGGTGTCCTGTTTCAACTCCGGCAAGCTTTCTCATCTCATCTGAAATTATGCCAATTAACTCCTCACTCCTGTCTATGATTATTTTGGTTATAAAAGATTTGGCAACCTTTTTCTCACCACGGCCAGATACTCCTATAAGTATGGACTCATCCTCATAGTCCTCCGGAAATGCCGGCATACCATACGCTTTCTTTATCTTTTCCGCCTCAGCCGAGGACACTCCAAGCCCTACGGCCAGATCGTTTGTAAACTGATTGCCTGCTATGTCTAAAACAGTTGCACCATAAAACCGGTTATTTTTAAAAAAAGCCACATCACTGGTTCCACCCCCTATATCTATCAGAAAAACTCCCAGCTCCAGCTCATCCTCTCTTAGCACTGACATCGAGGACACTATCGGTGTGTAAACCAGCTCTGCCACATTCAGCCCCGCCATCTCGCAACACTTTAAAAGGTTGTGAATTGAGTTTGTCGCTGCTGTCACTATTTCCACATTTGCCTCAAAACACGTCCCCTTCATTCCGTGCGGGTTATAAATTTCCGTTTCACCATCCACATTGTAACCCAAAGGGATTACATGAAGAATCTCTTTGTCAAGCGGAACGTAAATTGTCTGCGCATTTTCTAAACAATCGTTTATATCGCGCACTGTAACAACCCCGTTTGATAAAACGACAGCGCCTGTGCTCCTCATTGTTTTTATGTAACTGTCCGAAATGCCAACATATACATCTTTTATCTCAACACCTGAAATCTCAGACGCCCGACGCACTGATTCCTTTATTGCACCAAGTGTGCTGTCTATGTCAACGATTACCCCTTTGCGCACTCCCTGAGATGCAACCGTGCTTACAGCTATTATTTCCAGCGAGTCATGTCTTGCCTCTGCCACCATTGTACTGATTTTGGTTGTTCCAATATCAAGACATGCTAAAAAAATTGTCCCTGCCACTACTTTTCTCCCTTTAATGGCTTAACAATCAATCTGTGTGAAAATCTCAGGTCTATGTATTCCACAGGAATATTTCTCTTTACTATTTCATCTTTTAACGATAAGTAGCTTGTCAGCTTCTTGTCAAAATCACCAAATCCAACATACACCGGAACCCCATTAATACGGATTGATATATCCTCCGGTCTGGTTCCGTCAATCTCCTCTACCATTCCCTTCATTTTGGGATTTTTACTTATTGCAGACGATAACTTTATTGCCTCAAGATATGCCTTTTTATTTGAACCTGTTATCTTTATAACAGGCAACTCATCAGGTTTTATGCCAAGCTTCTGAAGTTTAATTCCATCTTCATCCACAAGGAAAATCACATCACTGTCAAGGGCTGCAGCCACTGGAACTTTTTCAATCACCCGTATTGCAAGTGAATGTGGAAGCTCTTTCCTCATATAGACTTTTTTCACCCACGGGGAGGCAAAAAGACGTTTTGACAGGTTATCCATATCTGCAGTCACTATGCTCTGTCCGCTAACGTTTAAAAGTCTGTTTATCTCTGAGTCTTCGACATGGTTATTCCCTTCTATATAAATATTTTTAATCATTAAAGACTCTGCTTTTGTCAGCCTGAAAAACCCTATCCCTGATAGTACTGATACCGCACATACCACAATAAGCACAAGTATAAGTTTTACCGGTACCTTCGCTCTTTCCTGTTTTACAGTCTGCTTTTTTAACCTTACCCTTGTCTGCATCGAGTTATTTCATCCTTTAACTTATCAGTTCCCTGCTTGCATGTGACTATGTTTATTAAACGCTTCTAAGAGCATCTGTTCTATCAGCTCTAAGAAAGAGTACCCGGCAGTTTTTGCTATCTTTGGCACAAGAGACGTTTCAGTCATTCCGGGAAGAGTGTTAACCTCAAGCACAAACACTGTATCAGTTTGCAGCTCATAGATAGTATCAATGCGGGCAACCCCACTGCATCCCAAAGCCTCATACGCTTTAAGTGAAGCTTCTGATAGCTTTTCATACTGCACTTGTGTCAGCTCTGGCGGTAAAATGTAACGAGTGTCACCGCTTACGTATTTGGCATCGTAGTCATATATTTCTCCTTTTGGCCTAACCTCAACCGCACCCAGTACCTTTTTGTTTAGTACAGCCATATGAATCTCTTTACCAGTAATAAATTTCTCGATAATTGACACCGCGCCATAACTAAAACAACGGTTTGATGCTTGCTTAAGTTCATCTATACTTTTAATAAGGCTCACTCCAACACTTGAACCCTCGGCACTTGGCTTAATAACCAGGGGGAGAGCTATAGGCATCGTGTTTATGAGCTCATCAAGTTCTTCTTGTCTGAAAATCACACATGGCGGGACTCTAAGCCCTGCAGCAATAAAAACTCTCTTAGACATCACCTTATCCATAGCTATTGCTGACGAAAGCACACCGGAGCCAGTGTATGGAGTGCCCATAACGTCAAGAAGGCCTTGAATGCCGCCGTTTTCTCCCCATCCGCCATGAAGCGCTATGAAAACCACATCAGGACTCAGGTCCCTCAGTTTCACTGCAACATCACGCATGGCGTCAACCTCATGAAAATTGTACCCAGCAGCACTCAGCGCTTCACTCACTGCTTTTGCACTTTTTATGGAAATCTCACGCTCCGATGACTCGCCGCCCAAAAGCACAGCTATTGTCTTATTTTTCAAATCTTCTTTCATTAACCTTGGCTTACAAACTCCTCTCCTATTTTCCAAACATCACCGGCACCAAATGTTACCAGTGTGTCACCTTCAGTTGCCTCCTTACTGAGAGTGTCCGAAAGACCCTCCCCCTTACCCACATAGACAACATCTACCCCCCTTGCACGCAGTCTTTCTGCCAACACCTGAGAGGTTGCACCCTCAATTGGTCTTTCACCGGCAGAGTAGATATCCAGAAGATAGAGTCTGGATGCCTCCGAAAAGCAGCCCGAAAACTCATCCATCAAATCCGCCGTCCTTGAATATCTGTGGGGTTGAAACACTACAATGAGCCGCTTCTCTACGTGATGTTTAATTCCATTTATTGTTGCCTTAATCTCTGTGGGATGATGCCCGTAATCGTCAAAAACCCTTACACCCGCTTTGTGTCCTTTAAACTCCATTCGACGCTTTATCCCGGAAAAAGTGCTTAACGCAGCACTACTAACCTCGTAAGGGATGTTTAGGAATGATGAGGCAGCAATTGCCGCCAGTGTGTTTAGCACGTTATGTTTACCGGAGAGATTAATTGTAAATGTTCCCTTTGATATACCATCTGTAATTAGTTCAAATTCAGTTTTTTGAAAGCCATATTTTATGTTTTTAGCGGAAAAGTCCGCTTCTTCTGTTAACCCATAAGTGACATACTTTCTGTTCACACTGGGCAGAATGTCTGCAATGTTGGGATCATCATAGCAGGCCACACTTAATCCGTAAAAAGGCACTTTATTAAGAAAATTTATATACGCCGTCTTCAGATTATCCATATTGGAGTAGAAATCCATGTGCTCTCTGTCAATGTTAGTACATATTGCAACTGTGGGATTTAGTTTAAGAAACGAGCCGTCACTTTCATCCGCTTCAGCAACAAAAAACTCACCCTTTCCAACACGTGAATTACTGTTAGTGTCATTGAGTTTTCCGCCAAGCACAACAGTGGGGTCAGAGCCGGATTTAATCAAAATACCGGCAAGCAGCGAGGTCGTTGTTGTCTTACCGTGAGAGCCGGCAACAAGAATACCGTATTTAAGTCGCCCAATCTCAGCCAGCATCTCTGCCCGCGGGATTACCGGAATTGAGCGTCTCTTTGCCTCCTCTACCTCAGGGTTGGCTCCATTGACTGCCGATGTTACAACCACAACGTGAGCACTGTCCACATTTTCAGCCTTATGCCCAATATAAACCTTTATGCCCTCACTGATAAGCACATCGGTTGTGGCTGAGGATTTTAGATCAGAGCCTGTAACGTCATAGTTAAGGTGCTTAAGCACACGCGCTATGCCGCTCATTCCTATACCGCCTATACCCACAAAATGGATTACTCTGTATCGGTTAAGCATCTCGACTCATACTCCTGATTTACTAGTAATGTTTTATCTTTTATTAAAAGCAATGATATGCAGACGACTTTCCTTGCTGCCTCCGGTCTGCCAAAAGCCATGCTTTCACGCTTCAGACGGTTTCTCATGTTTTCATCCATGTAGAGTTTCTTTATATGCTCAGCTAAAACCCTGCCGTTTAACTCCTCATCCTTAATCATAATGGCTGCACCGCTAACGGAAAGGCGTGAGGCGTTTACCTCCTGGTGGGATGCAGTTGCGTATGGAAACGGCACAAGAATTGAAGGCATTCCCAAAGCGGTAATCTCGGCAAGCGTTGTAGCCCCTGCTCTGCACACTATCATATCGCAAGCAGCATAGGCCTCAGGCATATTGTAAATGAATGGAGCCACAGTGCCCATCATTCCCCAGTGTTGATACACGGAGCGTACCTGCTCGTAGTCCTTGTCCCCTGTCTGATGTAAAAACTGTATCCTGTCTTTGTAGGGCATAAGATGCTCAAGGGCATCCATGGCAGCCTTGTTTAAACTCCTTGCTCCAAGTGAGCCGCCAAATATAAACACTGTGAACATATTGTCTTTAAGAGAAAACTTAAGCGCTCCTTCTTGTTTTCCCACTTTAAGGATTTTCTCACGTACAGGGTTTCCTGTAAGAACGGTTTTACTTTTTGGGAAAAACGACAGAGAGCTTTCATAAGTTATGCAGACTTTTTGTGCCAGTTTTGACAACATGCGGTTTGCAACTCCAGGAATTGAGTTCTGTTCATGTATGACAACAGGGATTGACAGAAAAAATGCTGCCACAACCGGAATAAACGAGGCATATCCTCCTGTTCCTATAATAAGCTCCGGATTGAGTTTTTTTAAAAAAGAGTAAGCCTCAAAAAACGATACGATTGTCCAATAAAGAGCTCTTATTTTTTTATATATTGAGACGCCTACAAACCCCTCGGTTCTTAAGAGCTTAACATAATACTTCTCAGCAGGGAGCACTCTTGCCTCTATCCCCTTATGTGTGCCCATAAAAACTATTTCAACATCATCGAGCCGCTTTTTTATTTCCTCAGCGATTGCAATGCCTGGGTACAAATGCCCTCCCGTGCCTCCGCCTGTTATGACGACTTTATGTTTTCCACTTGACATCAGATAACATCCTCCCTTTTTGTCTCATAATTTTTTCTCTCATACCGGAGTAGCTTTCTACTTGAGGATTAGCCACAGGCATATACTCCTCGCTGTCACCCTTAGCAATGTTAAGCAAAATTCCAACCTCTATCAGGTTCATTATCATAGAGGTACCGCCGTAACTTATAAATGGCAGAGGAAGCCCCTTGGTAGGCAAAAGTCCGGTCACCACCGACAGATTCAGCACAGCCTGAACCCCTATAAGTATTGTAATACCGGTTGACAAGTAGTACAGATATGGTTCCCTTTGCCGAACGGCTATAAGTACCCCACGGATAAACAGAACAATAAACAGAGTGACTACAATAGTAGCCCCTATAAAACCAATCTCCTCGCCCACTATGGAAAATATGAAGTCTGTTTTTGCCTCAGGTAAAAAAAACAATTTCTGAGTGCTTTTTCCAATACCAAGCCCCCTAAGCCCACCGTTGCCAAAAGCCACAAAGGACTGAATGAGCTGGAACCCGGTGTTTTTTTCATCAGCCCATGGATCTAAAAACACCATAATACGCTGTAAGCGATACGGTTTCATAATCAGCTTTATGACCACCGGAATAAGTAATACTCCCAGTGATAGTATGAATTTAAGTCTGACCCGAGCAGCAAAAAGGAGTGAAAACGTTATAATGCCAAGAATAACACTTGAACCAAAGTCCGGCTGAAGGAGCAATAGTCCCTGAAGCAACCCCATAACGCCAATAGGTATTAAAAATAACTTGAAACTATCGGGATCAAAACTCTTACCGGAAAGATATCTGGCAAGAAAAACAATCAGTGCAGGCTTTGCCAGCTCAGAGGGTTGAAATGTAAAATGTGCTATCCGTATCCACCTTCTAGCACCGTTTACGGTAAGCCCAATAAACGGCATCTTAACAGCGATCAGCAAAAGAGCAGCAAGCCCTATAAGCACAAATGCTGCCTTTTTAAGAGCTCCAAGATGAAGCTTATAAAACACCGTCATAAGCACAATGCCAAGCAACACAGATATCATATGCTTTTTCAGATACCTCAGGTCTATAAGCGAGGAGGAGGCACTGGAAACGGCTGCGGCCCCGCCTTTTGAGGGTGCAACTATAGATGTGGAGCTATAGACCATAACAGCGCCTATAAACACAAGCATCATGGTTGTTATCAAAAGCACTCTGTCAAATTGCTTTGTCTTAACTGACCGTGTTTCGTCCATTATTTTCCAATTATTACAGTATGCATAATTTTATGAAACAAGACTGAGGACTGCTTCTTTAAACACCCGCCCTCTTTCCTCAAAATCTTTAAACATATCGAAACTTGCACAAGCCGGAGACAATAAGACCACATCTCCGTCATTGGCTAATCTCTTTGAGCACTTTGCAGCCTCATACATATCACCGGCAAAATGTACCTCGGTAACATCCCCTAACGCCTCTTTTAACTTATTTCGTGCCTCACCTATTAAAACAAGAGCCTTAACCCTTTCCTTAACAAGGGACCTGAGGGGCAAATAATCCCCCGACTTATCCCTACCGCCAGCTATCAGCACTATCGGCTCACTAAAACTCTCCAGCGATTTAACCACAGACCACACGTTTGTACCTTTTGAGTCATTAAAATACTTCACGCCATCAATCTCTGTGACAAGTTCAAGCCTGTGCTCCAGTCCTTTGAATGAAATGAGAGTGTTCCAAATATCTTTGACCTTACAGCCGCTGACAAGAGCCATGAGGGCTGCTGCCATTGCATTTTCTATATTGTGGCCACCTTTAATACCAAAGTTTGCTGTGTTAAACGTAAACGGGCTTGTGCTGTTATCAGTACCGTCCACAAGCTCCGGACAGAGGATTTCAAGTTCTGGAATGTTGAAGTAAATCACCCCATCTTTATAAAAAGCTCCTCTTACACGTTCCTTACGGCTAAAGTACAGCACGTCAGGACCATTTTTGCTCACCCGTTGTGCTAAACCCCTTGTAAGAGGATCATCGGCATTTAATATAAGAAAATTCATAGCATCCTGGTTTAGAAAAATCCGTGCCTTGGCATTCACATAATCATCCATAGTCTCATGTCTGTCCAGATGGTCAGGCGTTATGTTTAAAACAGCTGAAACCTTCGGTTTAAACTTATCTATTGATTCCAGCTGAAAACTTGACACCTCAGTAACTATATAATCAGGGCTAACAAATTCTCTGGGTTTTTCAAAGTTTTTGACAATTTTACTAATTTCCTCTGTAATCGCCATTCCAATGTTGCCGCCAATTATGGTTTTAAACCCGCTATTTCGTAGTATTTCATATAGCAAGGTTGTGGTTGTGGATTTCCCGTTTGTGCCTGTTATTGCTAAATACGCAGCAGCACCAACCTTTCTTAGTTCCTCTAAAACCAGATACGCCAGCTCAAGCTCTCCGATTATTCTTACCCCTTTGGCTTTAGCTCGCTTAAGAGACGGGATATTTAACGGTACACCTGGACTTACTATAACAATATCAAACGATGTGAAAACATCCTCATCAAAACTGCCACACTTCATGTCCACCTGTGAATCAAGTTTTTGAGTGTAGCTCTTTAGCTCCTCACATGGTTTTGCATCAAATACTGTAACCTTTGCCCCCAGTCTTACACAGAGATTTGCAGCACCCACTCCACTTCTGGCTAATCCTACAACAGCCGCAGCCTTATCTCTGAAGTCCTTATACATTGTTGTCATCCTATTATACCCCCTACTCCTCTCTGTCCATCCCTCAGTAAGCAACAGGCTTGCATTTAGGGTCAGTAGAAGCTACGTCAAAAACCCTGCCTTTTCTCACTTTAGAGTTGTTATTTGTCTTTTTAGCCACTATATAGCACTTTGCTTTTGAGACATGTTTGTTCGCAGCTTTGTTGTTTTCACCCCTTAATGACTTTGCTTTGTTGTGTTTTAAACCGACTTTTGCCGTAAACTTTTCTCTTTTGTGGGCAACCTTAGATTTATGAGTGCCGGTGTTTTTTGCATAAAGTTTCTTATGTGTATATTTGACTGACAATACTGTGCCTTTATTACTCCGGGCTCCGGAGTAACTTCTGGCAACTTTTGCCATTTTTAATTCCTTAGTATTTTTATGGGCGACATAATGTCCGTGTTTGTTTTTTGACGCTTTATAATAATTACGGTGATGCTTGCTTTCAAATTTTTTTGATTTCATCTCGCTTCTGTCGTTACTAAAGTGTATCTCAGGTTTAGTGTGTGACTCTGATATATTATAGCCTTTATTAAGAACAGTCTCGGCACTCCTCCACAGATTTGACCTCTGAGAGTCTCCAAGCACGGCGGCAACAAACGTGTTTTCACCGTGTTCGGCTGCAAATGCCAGACAATGCCGAGCCGCTCTGGTGTAGCCTGTTTTTCCGCCAAGTAAGTCCTCGTCTCTCCACAGGAGTTTGTTTGTATTAATAAGAGAGGCAGTTGAGCCGTCAATTGAGACAACGGTTTTCGTTTTTTTATTTATTATATTTTTTATAACCGGATACTGAAGTGCCTCCCTCATAATAATAGCAAGGTCATAGGCAGTTATATACTGACCCTGTCCGGGAAGACCGTGTGGATTAATATATCTGGTATTATTTGCGCCTATTCTTTTAGCCTTTCTATTCATGAGATTAACAAACGCTCCCTCGGAACCGCTTACCGCCTCGGCTAAGGCAACTGCAGCGCCATTTACTGACTTCATAAGCATAATGTGTAGCAAATCGCCTATATAGTACCTGTCACCCTCATGTAGTTCCACGCTGCCGCTACTCAATTCCGCAGCATTAACAGATATAGTTGTCACATCCCCTACGTCCAGATTATCCAGCACGACCATGGCGGTAACAAGCTTTGACGTGCTTGCCGGCGGCTGTTTAAGAAGCGGATTTTTAGCATACAACACCTGTTCTGTGTCTGTGTCCATGATGACTGCGCTTCGTGCAGTTATATCGGTTGCACCTGAAACTGAGCACAGTAGAAAAGTTATCAATAAAGCCGCTACAAATTTAAAACTACGCAAAATGTGTAAAAAATTCTCACTCCTTTTCATTTTGTCACCTCAATTTAATAGTAGTTAAACTTAGCAATGCAAGCATAAAACCAACAATCCAAAACCTTATAACTGTTTTAGGTTCCAACCATCCTTTTAGTTCAAAGTGGTGGTGTATGGGAGCCATCCTGAAGATTCTCTTACCGGTTAACTTAAATGATCCTACCTGCAAGATTACAGATATTGTTTCTATCACAAAAATTCCGCCAACAAGCACCAGAACAATCTCATGCTTTGTTAGTGTGGCTAAGGTGCCAAGAGCACCACCCAATCCAAGAGAGCCCACATCTCCCATAAAAACCTCAGCAGGGTAAGTATTATACCACAAAAACCCCAGCGATGCACCAAATATAGCTCCGCAACAGACTGTGAGCTCACCAATTCCGTTTATGTAAATCACCTGCAAATACTGTGCAAGCCCTGCATGGCCGGATATATAGACAAGCACGCCAGTTGCAAAAACCGCTATCGCAACAAGCCCTGAGGCAAGACCGTCTAAGCCGTCTGTCAGGTTTACCGCATTAGATGACCCCACAATTACAAACACACTAAAGGGTATATAAAATATCCCAAAATCAAAAAGCCATTTCTTAAAAAACGGTATTATCAGGTCGGTACTGTAGGGATCTGATACGTTTAAGTACTGAATTACGGCAACGACCAACGCAATAGCTATCTGAAGGCCAAACTTGTACTTTGCCCTGAGCCCCTTTGCGTTACGCTTTGAGACCTTTAGGTAATCATCCCAGAAACCAATTGCACTGAAACATATTGTGGAAACCAGTAAAATCAAAACGTGC
>JADFYB010000198.1 GCA_015233245.1 Nitrospirota bacterium
TATAACAACGTCATAAGACTAATTGCCTCAGGCAGGTTGAATATTAAAGAGATGACTGTATTTACAAGCACCATTGAAGAGCATATACACATCCCATATTTTTTCAAAAACTCCCTAAGGCCGGTTCTTACAACCAGAATGTCTCCGACATGGGATATAACAATCGAGGGGTCATCAATTAAAAAATACGTAAAGAAAATAAATCTCACCAAACAAGAATCAGAGGCAATTGACCATATTGAGATAGAACTGATTGGTTTAAAACTCTGGGATGTTTGCAATCCTCTTACAAACTATGGAACGTTACGAATTAACTTTACAATAAACGGCACTGAGTACGAGTTTTACCTTGAAACCAGAGAAAAGAAGGAATCAGCTGTGTCAAACTCGGCAACCCCTGGCGGCAGCGCCAATATTAATATCTGGGGTCGTCAAAAACCGGCAATATTAGCAAAGGGATTTGCCTCAAAATTGTCAGACACTTACTACAATAAATACGCTTCAGAAATAGCCTCAGAAATAGTAGGGTCGAATAATTATTCGCCCCTACTTACCTGGGATTGTGATGACTACTGGATAAGCGAGTTCATCACTGAAGATTATCCGATAAATGCTCTGATAAAGCTGGCTGAGGCCGCAGGAGCCATACTCAGAACCAACTCTGACGGCTCATTAACAGTCAGAAGCAAGTTTCCTGTAAAGCCTGAGGAATTGGCAAACGAAACGGCTGTGAACTCTTTTGACTTCACCAACATAATATCACTGGACTATGCCGAGGAACAGCCGGAGTTTAGCTCTGTCACGGTTAATATTAATAATGGCAGCAGCTCTGAGGATTACTCCATTGAGGCAGTGGACGGCACATGTGCAAAGCCCGGTGAAACTCTTCAAATAAAAGTGTATATCCCTCATAAAAACGCAAGTTATAAATTGAAAGTTGCCGGAGATGCCAAAATCTCTAAAGTTGGTACCTACTCTGAGACATTGGATGAAACGGTTACAATAACTGACGGCTCAGGCTCTGTCAGCAAGGCAATCTACAGCGTTACCTCTTACACACTCCACACTTGTGATGGATCAGGGAAAACGATAGATTGCACGGCAGGCTCTAAAACCATTACTATCTGCCGGGGGTCGCTGAACCCTTTGGATGACACGTGCTCTTTATTAGAGATAAGTTATGAGACAAAATATGATTTGTGGGATGTGACGTCAACAGTTAGTGGGACTGTTGCGTTATTTGTAGTGAAAGCCACAGGGAGCAGTGCGGCATCTGCTGTTACATTGGTCACAGGGGGGGCAGCAACTTCAGGTACTAAAGGCGCAGATAATATAAACAATGCTCTCATTATCACTGAAACTCAGGCCGTTACAGTTGGGCAAATCTACCTGTATGATAATTCCTACAGGCGCAGAAAATATACACTGGATGTGCCCTACTGCGGTGCACAGGACGGTAGCGTTGCATCGGTAAGTGACGATGAAAGCGGCACGTACATGAAGGGAATAGTAAGAGAGGCATCAGTGGAAATCTCCTTAAGCAGCAAAGACAAATCACCAAAGTTTAAGGAAACCATCGTGGTGTATGGTTATGACAATTATAAAAACCAGGTAAAATAGAAGGAGGAGCAGTGAGCAGCTCATCAAATGTAAAAGCAACCAAAACGGTAACATTTAAAAGCAGTTGTACCAGTACCGGTGAAAGCATTATAGTGAAGGCTGATGAGGACTTAAATGTGGACAGTAGCGGCAATAGTAAGTCATCATTTGCATTTGGCGACAAGTATTATTTCCGGGTGTTTAAGACCTCCGGCATATCAGGCTATAAAATCACTAAGTCAGACGGTACTGTTACGCCTAATGGTACAGGAAAGACTGTAACCATAACAGAATCAATTAAATTCGAAAAAAGCGATACGGCAAAAACATCATGCCCGATTACCTCAGTTAATTCAATCACCTGGCAGGGGACAGATCTGGGCACAATTAAAAAGAGTGCATCGAGGGAGGTTACCTCAGAAGTTTCAGGTGTGGCAGTAGGGCAGTTGTGCTATGAAAGCAGCTACGATTCATACTACATCACCGTGCAACAACCCTCTAACTACGACAAGGAACAGAATGCAGGGTATGAGGTGCTGATATTTGTTGATGAGATGTCTGCAGCCTAATTCTAATTCAATCGTCTAACTTTGTTTTAGATAGTGATTATTTCCCTACCTTGACAATAAGTGTTAACAATGCTGTACGATACTGTAGTGTCCTGAGGGTGTTAGAACCTGGCGGAAACTGAATAATTTAGTAAATTTAGACTCAAATTAAGGGGGATTTATATGCCGTTGATATCATGGAATGACACCCTTAGTGTGAATATTTGGGAGTTTGACGAACATCACAAGAAAATAATAAATCTCCTCAACGGCTTATATGACGCCATATCGGCAAAAAAGGGCAGTACCATAGTCGAACCGGTAATAGTGGAGTTAATAGACTATACGAGATACCATTTTGCTGCCGAGGAGAAGCTGATGAACAAGTATTCATTTCCGGGGGTCTCCGGACATGAACACGAGCACAAAGAGCTGATTGCGAAAGTAGTTGATTTTCAAGAACAATTCAAAGCTGGAAAGGCTAAGATAGACTTTTCGCTATTGAACTTCTTAAAGACATGGCTGACTAAACATATCATGGGAACTGATAAAAAATATTCGTCATTTCTAAAAGAAAAAGGCATAAGATAAAGGTGTTGGTTATTTCCTATATGGGGGAAATCTCTATTATTGGAATATTAAAAAATTCTCTCCACTTACTTTAATACACAAAATACTTACGTACCAGCTTTTTCATCATTTTTTCGATGGTATTGTCTTCAGATTTGCTTATTTTGTCGTATAGATCGAATGACATGTCTATGAACACTTCTAGTAGCTTAGGGTCGAAGTGTTTTCCTGAGTTTTCTTTAATTATCTCTAAGGTTTCTTCATAAGAGTAAGGTTCTTTATAAGGACGCTTTGAGGTGAGGGCGTCAAAAACGTCGACTATTGCAAATATCCTTGCACCAATGGGGATTTCTTCTGACATAAGCTGACCTGAATAACCTTTTCCGTCATATCTCTCATGATGATACACCACCACGTCCACTGCATCTCTGAGCCATGAGTACCTTCCCACTATATCCATACCATGAAGGACGTGATCCTTCATATGTTCAAACTCCTCTTCAGTAAGCTTGCCGGGTTTCAGCAAGATATTGTCAGATATTGCTATTTTTCCAATGTCATGGAGAAATGATCCCTTTATCAGGCTTCGTATTTCGTCATCTTTTAAGTGCAATGCCTCGCCAAGTGAGACGGCATAAATTGCAACCCGGTAATTGTGGCTGTTTGTGTCGCTATCTCTTTTGGCAATGGTGCTGCCCAACGTCTCAAGCATCCCAAGGTTTGCTTCTGTCAGATTGCGAGTATGCTTTATTAAATCATTGTTCATCGATATAACTAATGGATAAAAGATGATCGCTGTTACTGAAACAGCCAAAACTATTACCAGTAAAGACACTACGAGGGAATGTCTAATATCTTTCATTGTATGGTTATTCGTACGATATATACCCTCCATATAACCGTATTTCTTGTTAGTCTTGTCAAACAGCGGCACAACGAACTGTAAGAAGATTCGACCGTTTATGTAAAACCGTTCAGAAGTGATATTGTTAGTAAACATAGAGCCTTTCTCTTTACCGACGGTCTCTTTAGGTTCAATGTACTTGTTGTGTGCCTCCATCGCATCGATGTCATTAGAAGTAACTTCATAGAGTTTCTTTAACTCAGTGGTGTAGAGTTCTACAGAAATGAAATTGCCGTATTTGATGACAAGTTTGAGTTTATCGGTCATTAGGTTATTTTCTTGTTCGGATAAGCCTTGTGTAAAAAAGCGTTTATCATTTAATATCATTTTAGATTCTGATATAGCAAGGTCTTTGACCATTTCGTCAATGTCCTGAAGTTTGATGAAAAACACTGCCACTCCTAACAATATGGATAAGACAAACCAGCCCAATATCAGACGCTTTATCAGTGTTATATGTATTTTTCTCGCTACCGACATCTGTTTGCATTATAAAACAAAGACAGCTATCTTCTCAATTTTGGAGAAAACTCAGTCAATTTGTTAAATTATGCCTGTTTATAAACTTCTGAGTGACAAGGTATGCTAAAATATAATAAAGCAGGTAGATACTACTCGATACCATGGTTATCTGGTGTGGAGATTTAAAGGATGAGTATAACTGGTTGAACTGGTAGTTGCGTGACAAGCAAAGATATATTTTCGGAAAACGTCTGTATGTCAGTAGAGGAATGAAGGGAAATGAATATTGAGTGGACAGATGATTTAATAATTGGTGTTGATATTATTGACGAACAACATAAAGAATTCTTTAGACGTATAAATTTACTATTTCAGTCTATAGAAACTAACGATTTAAAAGAGATAGCCAGGACATTTTTATTTGTCAGGCAGTATGTCAATATTCACTTTAAAACAGAAGAGGATTTTATGAAGAACAATATTAACTATGAATATGGGATTACAAATTATATAGAACATAAAAATGATCACGATGCATTTATAAGAGATTTTACAGAGTTTGAAAAAATAAAGATAAAAAGTAAACGTGAAATATTAAAAATAGCAAAAGAGTTTTATCCATGGATGCGGAACTGGCTGTCTCAGCACATTACTTGTATCGATAAAAAGATGGGTGTTATCTATAATAAATCTGTGGAAAAGAAATAACCGGTTTATAAGCGGAAAGAGTTACCCTTACTGTATAAAGGAATGAAGGTAATGACTGGTGCGCCACCCAGGATTCGAACCAGGAACCAACGGATTAAGAGTCCGCTGCTCTACCGTTGAGCTAGTGGCGCAACGTATAATTCTACTACGCTTTTTATTTTTATGTCAATATGTTTTATCTAAAAAAATATAAGGATAATTTGTTTTTTGTTAACAGTACGTGGAGCAATATTGCGTGGGTATTCAATGCCTTTCATTTAATAGGTGTGCAGACTTTATGTAATACTTTTTAAAATCAAGGAATCGTTGTATAATAAAATTGAAAAGTCCATGAAAGATGAGATAATAGAACTTGACCGGTTACTTAAAAAGATAGTTGCATACTCACCGGATGCAAATATCTCTCTGATAAGTAAGGCGTATCATTTTACGGAGGAGGCGCACTGTAATCAGATGCGCAAAGAAGGTAAGCCATACTTTGACCACCCTTTCTCTGTAGCATCAATTCTTGCCGATAT
>JADFYB010000030.1 GCA_015233245.1 Nitrospirota bacterium
ATACATGTATAACAAATAATGGTAAAACAGAACATCCGTTAAAAGCTTTATCACTATTATGGAAAAAATGGTTACAAAAAAAGCCGGTAATCTTTTTAAAGTTAATGATATTATGGAAATTACGAAAGCCGCTAAAAATGTCATCACTTTCTGGAGTTTTAACTCTACAGGGGTAATAAAATTCCTGTTAAGTAACATGTCTATTGCATGGGCAAGGATGTAAACTCCGGGTATTTTTTTAGAAGCAGGACTTGACAATATATCGCCGGCTAATGGTGCACTTGCCCCTATTAACACTATTTTGTCTTTGAAAACCGTTGAATCCGTCTCGTTAACCCTCCAAAGTGGTATCGAGGGAAACTCCCTGTCCGTATAGTTAATAAAAGTGTAATAGTCAGGGATGCTTTCGTACATAGAAGGTATCATCATATCGCCAAGTTTACAATGTCTTATTCCAGCCGTGTTAAAGTCAAAACCAGCATCTGCATACGGGACATAAACCGCACCTCCAACATATTTACTTACCACCTCCATAGGAAAAGGCAGATACTGTTCGTAACTAAAATAATCAGGGTTTAGAACAAAAGCAGTTATTTCATTGTTTTTTGAAGGGATTGCTATTGTTATGTTTGCAATAGTAACCTTGTTATTGTTTTTATAAATACGTTCATGTGTTTCTGGATTAATTTGTCGTAATAAAAAGCTGTCTAATTCTTGACTGAAATAAGCAAGCACTATGTTGGATTCAGCATTTTCAAATATCTTTATAAGTTTCAGATCTTCTTTTAAATCTCTTATACGGCAAAAAAAATTATCAATAGCCAGTACTTTTGGTTTTCCTTTAAGAATCCCCTCAATTACATCGGCATACATAGGACGTACGTAACCATAGCGCTTAACCGTTTCGTCATTGATATCGACAATCAGTACTGGAGTAGTACCCTTGCTTTTAGTTGGAAATCGCCTGCCATAAAGGTAATCGTCAATTATGGGGAGTTTTTCTTTGATTATAAACGAAACGTCTGTCACGAAATAGACTATTAAAAGGGATAGCAGGAAATAATATTTATTCTTTAGAATCTCTTTCACCTGTATAATAATTTATTCACTTGTGGACTTCAATATTACAATATTATATTATTAAATTAGCTTTTTTCAACTTTTTGAAACTTTAACGGTATTATTATACTGTATACTTTTCCCCATTGGAGCAATCTAACAGATTGCTCCAATGAAGGAAGGTTGCTTAACAAGGAATTGTTAAATTGTTCTCTGCAAACTTATCGACCTCCTACACCGGTTCTTATCGCTGGCATTCCTATTCCCATAAAATTCTCCTTTTCATTTATTTAACTGCTTATTTTTATTTAAACTTTACTGTAAAATAAATGTGTAAAAAGTGATAAAGATGTCTAAAATATCGTCGCAATCTGAAAAAAAACATACTCCTGTTGAAAAACCAATAATAAATATGTTAAGTTATTTAGATTTAGAACGCACGCCGGAGAGGTTGTAAAAGTGAGAAAGTTTTTCGGTGGTTTCCCTCTCTTTCAGAGAGGGCACGAAAAATTCCGGCGGAGGAAAAAAACCGTTGTTTAGGAGGTTAGCCGCGTATGGTAGTATCAATGAAGGAACTTCTTGAGGCTGGAGTACATTTTGGCCATCAGGTAAAGAGATGGAACCCTAAGATGAAGAAGTTCATATTTGGGGAGAGAAACGGAATCTACATAATAGACCTGCAAAAGACAGTGAAGGGAATGGAGGAGGCCTATAATTTTGTAAAAGATGTCGCATCTACCGGTAAGGACATTCTTTTTGTGGGCACAAAAAAGCAGGCACAGGATGCCATAGCGGAGGAGGCGGCAAGATCAGGGGCTTATTATATAAACCAGAGATGGCTTGGCGGAATGCTCACTAACTTTATAACAATCAAAAAGAGTATAGAAAAGCTCAAAAAAATAGAAACAATGAAAGCAGATGGAACCTTTGAAGTTCTGCCCAAAAAAGAGGTAGCCGCACTGGAAAAAATCCGTATGAAACTCCAGAAAAATCTGGGCGGAATAAAGGACATGAAAAAGATTCCCGGAGCAGTATTTGTTGTTGATCCAAGGCGGGAAAACATAGCCGTAATGGAGGCAAGAAAGCTCTCCTTACCGGTTGTATCAATAGTGGATACAAATTGTGACCCTGACCTTATAGATTACGTAGTACCCGGAAATGACGATGCTATAAGGGCAGTTAAACTTGTTACGTCAAAGATAGCAGATGCAATCTTAGAGGGTAAGGCCATGTTGAACAAGGAGCTGGTGGAACAGGCAGAGGATGGTAAGATAGAGGAAAAAATCATGCAGGATGAAGCAGAAGAAGGGAGGGAGTAAATAGCTATGGAAATATCAGCCAGCCTTGTTAAAGACTTAAGAGAGAAAACCGGAGCCGGTATGATGGATTGTAAAAAGGCGCTGACGGAGGCCGGAGGGGATTTCGAGAAAGCACTCGATGTTCTCAGAAAAAGGGGATTAGCCACTGCAGCAAAGAAATCCGGCAGGAAAGCCTCAGAGGGTGTAATCTACTCATACATCCATATGGATAAAATAGGAGTGATGATAGAGCTTAACTGCGAAACCGATTTTGTTGCCAAAACGGATGACTATAAAGAGCTTGCCAAAGACATAGCAATGCACATAGCGGCGTCAAGCCCCGATTACATAGACACGGCAGAAATATCGTCAGAGGTAATAGAGAGAGAGCGGGAAATATACAAGGCACAGGTTGCCAACAAGCCTGCCAATGTGGTGGATAAAATAGTGGAGGGTAAGCTGGAAAAGTTTTATTCCGAGCGGTGCCTTCTTAAGCAGATATTTGTAAAAGATCCTGACCAGAAAAAAACTATAAATGATCTCCTTGTGGAAAAAATTGCAAAGCTTGGTGAAAACATAGTGGTTAGACGCTTTGTGAGATTTCAACTTGGTGAGACAATTGCCACCGGAGAGCTGGCAGAAGAATAATGGATCAGACGGCTAAATATAACAGGGTGTTGGTAAAGCTTAGCGGTGAAGCGCTTTTAGGTGAGGGTAGCTTCGGCATATCCTCTCAAACAGTGCTTTATGTGGCGCACGAGATTAAGTCAATATATGACTTAAAAATAGATGTAGCAATTGTAATTGGGGGTGGAAATATTTTTAGAGGCGTGCAAGCTTCAGTTGAGGGAATAGACCGTGCAACTGCCGACTATATGGGTATGCTTGCAACCGTAATAAACGCGTTAGCAATTCAAAATGCCCTTGAAAAAATAGAAATTCCCACACGCGTGCAGTCTGCTATAGAGATGCGGGAGCTTGCAGAGCCTTACATAAGAAGAAAGGCTATACGGCATCTGGAAAAGGGAAGGGTAGTGATTTTTGCAGCCGGTACCGGTAATCCATATTTTACCACAGATACTGCGGCAGCCCTTCGGGCGATGGAAATAAACTCCAACATAATAATAAAAGCAACAAAAGTGGATGGCATTTACACGGCAGATCCGGTAAAAGATCCAAATGCAAAAAAATATGATAAAATATCATATGAGGATGTGCTAACTCAGGGTTTAAAGGTTATGGATTTAACAGCCATAACCCTATGTAAGGATAATGAACTACCAATAATAGTGCTTGATTTAAAAAATCAGGGGGCTTTAAAAAAAGCCGTCCTGGGTGACAAAGTAGGTACTCTTGTAGGAGGGTAAGTGTAGTGTTAAAAGAGTTAGAAAAAAAGGCTGATGAAAAAATGGCGGGAGTGATAGGCCATTTAAAGAAGGATTTTTCCGGAGTGAGAACGGGACGGGCATCGCTTGGGCTGATTGATGGAATAATAGTTGACTACTATGGAACCCCTACGGCTCTCCACAAGGTGGCAACCCTCGGAGTGCCTGACCCTCAGACGATTTCCATTCAACCGTGGGAGCAAAAAGTAATCCCTATGATTGAAAAGGCGATACTTAAGTCCGATCTCGATTTAACGCCTGGAAATGACGGTAAGGTGGTAAGAATAAAGATTCCGCCGCTTACTGAGGAAAGAAGAAAACAACTGGTAAAGGTGATAAAGAAAAAAGCTGAAGAGGCAAAGGTATCAATCAGAAACATCCGGCGTGACATTAATGACGAGTTAAAGAAACTGGAAAAAGACCAGCACATCAGTGAGGATGAGACAAAGCGCTCTCAGGCTGAGAATCAGAAATTGACTGATTCCTTTATAAAACAAGTTGATGAGATAACATCCCACAAAGAAAAAGAAATAATGGAGGTGTAGCGTTGCAAAGTAATTTTATGTTAAAGGTGGAGGATGCAAAGCTTCCTGATATTCAAAAGGCTCTCAAAGGTGCATCAATACAGGTAAAGAGCATAGTGGAGATCTTTAAAGAGGGTGTCAGTGACAAAGTGAATGAGGAGCCGCCAAAGGAATGAGTCAAGACACCACAGAGGGGGGCAGCATGGAGAACGAAAGAGTGGAAAAGCTTAAAAGCGTCAAGAAGATTCTCCTTGAAGAGAGACAGTCACTCATTATGGAGGCTAAAACTGAGATTTCCAATTTCGTAAAGGGTGATGAAAGACAGTTAATTGATGCGGCCCTTGACGATGGTGACTGGTCGGTTGTTGATGTGACAGAGGATATTATTTTACAGAAACTTCATCAGCACAAGTTGAAGTTAAATAAGATAGATGAGGCTTTAAGGAAAATCCACAACGGCACGTACGGCATATGTGAGGACTGCGGACAGGAAATTAGCGAGGGGAGATTAAAGGTACTCCCCTATGCGGTACACTGTGTGGAATGTAAGGAAAAGGTTGAAAAAATAGAACAGATGGAAAGAGAACAGCCTTTTCAGTGAAAGGCAGTTTTAAAACTTCATGAAATGATGCGGCTCTGATACGTTCCATATGTGTTCTTTAAGCTTCTTAATATCGTAGCAGGCAGTAATTATCATTTTAAAATTTACTGCAATTCTGCAAAGAGCATAATCTGCATATACAATTATAAACAACGCAGTTAGAGGGCTTTGACAAAGCCTTATTATGAAAGCTATGTGTAATTGATTTTATCTTTTGGATGTGCTATAATTAAAAGTACCCGTTGATACCGCAGTATTGGCAAGGGGTGGATGTATTTGCCAAAAGGAGGCTGGTTAGGGAGATGGGTATTGCATAGGCGCAGAGAAAGCTTAGTAAACATGCTGTGAATACCCTATCTGTGGCGATTGTATCACAGGCAAAATAGCAGATTATGCTTGAGAATTCAGGGAGGGCAGTGTAAATGGGATTCTTTGATTTCTTAAAAAAAAATGTTGAGACATATAACCACGCCGGAAATATGCACTACACTGATGGCGATTACGATAAAGCGATTGATAGCTACACCAAAGCCATTGAAATGGATCCATCGTTTACTATTTCTTATGTTAATCGAGCTGATGCTTATGCAGCAAGGGGAAACCGAAAAAGAGCCGTCGCTGATTATACCAGGGCTATAGAGTTAGACCCTGATTACGCCTTGGCGTATTTTAACCGCGGGTTAGTCTATCTCAAACAAGAACGTAAAGACAAGGCTATGGCAGACTATAAAAGCGCTGTTGAATTAAATTCTGATTATGGTGATAGCTACTTCAGACGAATGTACACTCATCATCATGAGATAACAGACAGCGCAAATGGTAAAACTGGCGAAAATAGCAATAAAATAAATATTCACTCTGAGAGTAAAGTTATAAGCAAAGCAGACGTAAAGAGCAAAATCCCCTTACTGGCAGCCACCATAGCCGCAGTGGCTGTCTTTGTGGTGTTAATTGTAATTGGCACAAATAATCATCCACCTGAGGAGCCAAAAGAAAAAAATACTATTCAGTATGTGAGTAGTGGCTGTTCCTTCTACGACAGAGAGGGTGATGGCAAAGCTGAAACAACCGATGGCAAAGCTGAAACAACCGATGGCAAAGCTGAAACAACCGATGATAAGACCGCAACCATCGATAATAAAGACGCTGCAATAGCTGATTATACTAAAGCAATCGAGGCAAACCCAAAGGATGCCGTTGCATATTTTTATCGTGCCTCTATATTTGAAAGCAAAGGTGATATTGATAAGGCGATCGCTGATTTTACAAGCGCAATAGTGATAAATCCAAAGTATGCCGAGGCTTATTTCTATAGAGCAGCTTTTTATAAACAAAAGGGAGAATATGATAAGGCTATAGCTGATTTAACCAAAACAATAGCGTTACTGCCCGACAGTGCCGAGGCTTACTACTATCGTGCCGAGTCTTATGCTAAAAAAGGGGACAATGAAAAAACTCTCTCAGATATGAAAAAAGCAGCCAGCCTCGGTTCTGAACCAGCCTTGCATTATCTGAATGCAAAGGGCATCACATTGTTAGACAACGAAACAGTACAGCTAAATAAAAAAAAATGACAGAAATAACTATGAATAAACCATTTACGGGTGGTATGTTTTGAAAATCCTGCATTTACTCTATGAAAGTAAAGGGGATTCTTTTGGAATCGGAGGGGTTGGCGTAAGGGCCTATGAGTTGTACAAGTTTATTGGTAAGCGCCATGACGTCACACTGCTTTGTAAAAAATATAAGGGCGCAAAAGACGGAGTTATTGAGGGAATAAAGCATATTTTTTGCGGAATTGAAAGCAATAGCCTCACTGTAGCGCTTCTTTCTTATGCGCTCCTTGCCTCCATCTATGTGCGGCTAAACGGGCATAAGTATGATGTAATAATAGAGGAGTTTTCACCTGCAATTCCAACATTTTTGTACTCTTACAGAAAACGCCCTCTGGTGGCCCAGATTCAAGGGTTTACAGGATGGCGGTATTTCGGAAAATATAACCCGCTTTATGCTTTTATACTTTTCGCTTTTGAGCACATATTTCCAAAACTCTATAAAAACCTTATACTTGTCAATGGCGTAACTGCAAAGAGACTTAATTTACCTCAAAAAAAGAACATGGCGATTATCCCTAACGGTATTGATGAAACGCTTTTAAAAGCCCCTGTGGCTGAGAGTAACTACATTTTATTTCTTGGCCGGATTGATATTCACACAAAGAGGCTTGATTTGCTAATCAAAGCATATGAAGATGTTTACAAGTCTTACCCTGAGGTGAAATTAGTAATAGCAGGGGATGGCAGGGACAGGGAAAAACTCAACGCCATACTTGCAGAATTAGATAAAAAAGTGAGAAACAACATTTCACTTCCCGGATGGGTGGAAAAAGAGCAAAAGCTTGAGTATTTAAGCAATGCTCTTATAGTTGTACTGCCCTCACAGTATGAGGTACAACCGATAACTGTTACCGAGGCATTAGCGGCTGGCAGGGCTGTAGTAGTAAGTGATATTGAGGAACTTGAGGCTGCAGTTAAAACCGGTCTCTGTGTTTCCTTTAAAAGCGGGGATTATAAAAGTTTAGCAGCACAAATTATGAATTTACTAAAAGACCAGGAACTAAGACGCACTTTGGGATTCAAGGGCAGACAGTGGGCTTATGATTATCACTGGGAAAAGCTATCAGCTGATTTTGAAAATTTCCTTGTTACGTTATAAACACATAATGTTCACAAATCATTGCATGCAATAAACAGTTGCACCTTTCTCTGGTTGCCGGATTACTTCATTTTTCGTCATTTCTGCCAGTTTTGATGCAATAAACCATTGCACCAAAATAATCAACGTATTTTATATAAGTCCTTGATTAATAAATGAAAAATACAATGGCACGAAACTTGAAATATAAAGTACAATATGAAACTTAATAACTTATCCTTAAAGGAGGAAAAACAAATGAGTAAATTCAGACAGGTCTTCGTTTTTTTCGAAGAAGCTTCAAAGGCTCATGCGAGGTGGGAATACGACATTTCGCTCAATATCATCAAAAACCGGAAAAAGATGTTTGTGATACTTTTGCTTTTGCTTCCAATCGTAGCAGTAAGCGCTCTTAACGCTGCTGATGTAATTGGAGGACATCACGCCTATGCTCCGGTGTTTTATTCAAACACCATATTTTTCGTATCCATTGCAGTAGGGCTTGCAGCGGGTTTGATAACCGGCTGTATTGGCGCTGGTGGAGGCTTTATCATTACGCCTGCTCTTATGGCAGCAGGAGTAAAGGGGATTTTAGCTGTTGGAACCGATATGTTTCACATTTTTGCCAAAGCGATAATGGGAACAACAATACACAAGAAACTTGGCAATGTGTCAGCTAAACTGGCGATAGCTTTTCTGATAGGCTCAGCGGGCGGCACGGTCATAGGCGGAAGTATCAATAAGGCTCTGTATAATAAAAATCCAATTCTAAGCGACGCCTTCATAAGCACAATCTATACTCTGCTTTTAGGTTTTCTGGGGTTTTATGCTATGGCTGATTATCTGCGTTCAAGAAAAGGCGCATCCTCAGGTGGAGCGCATGATGACGCACATGGTTCTGCACCCTCAGGTACGTCCAGTCTGCCTATGAATATACAAGCCATAAGGATTCCTCCAATGATAACCTTTGATGAGGATTACGGCGGAAAGCAAATTTCCTGGCTGTTTATCGCTATTGGTGGTGCCGTGGTAGGGATTCTTGCCGCAATTATGGGTGTCGGCGGAGGTTTTGTAACATTTCCAATGTTTGTGTATATATTCGGTGTATCTACGGCCACTACGGTGGGCACTGACATACTGCAGATTATTTTCACTGCCGGTCTGTCCTCTATTGGGCAGTACGCTATAAACGGTTACGTGTTCTATTCGCTTGCTATGGGGATGCTTGTAGGCTCTCTTATTGGAATACAGATTGGTGCTCTTACAACGAAAGTGGTTAAGGGAATACAAATAAGAGGTTTCTATGCGATATCCATACTTGCGGGTTTTATCAACAGGGCGACCACGCTGCCTAAGAAACTCGTAGAACTCGAATACATACAGCTTGGTAAACCCATAGTCACCGGCATCGAAACTGTTGGTAATATTATATTTTGGATTGTTATAGGAATTTTTGGATTTTGGATTTTTGCTAAATTTTTTGGAAATATCAGTAAACTTAAGGAGGAGGAGTAAAATGACAAGTGAAAGGAAAACATCTCTTATTAAGGGAATGGTGCTTGCTCTATCGTTTGGAATCGTTATGTTTGTGGTATTTTTACCGGTTTTTGGCAATGGGAGAAACGCTCTTCAGTTTTCCGACGACCTTTTTAACAAACTTGCTAAGGGTTCGTCATACTTTATTCCTGGTTTAAATAAAACCAGTGGGAAATTTCTGGGCAAAGATTTTTCAGTTGCGCTAAAGATAGAAAAGGAGGCCGATGCGGCCATCTTTATCCTCAATAAAAATGGAGTTAAAACCGAATTGTCCGGCGGCAAGTTGAACGTCTCCGGAGATCTCGGTGCTCTTGTACAGGCTATACTGATTGATGCTGATGCAATGTTCAAAAACGACGGGGGAAAAGTATCATCAAAGTATGGGGTTAACGAAAAAACCGTCCTTAAGACATGGTGGATTATTCTAAAGCTCATGGATGACAGGCTGAAAAAAGACGGTAAAATAGAGGAGGCAGAACTTATTTCTCAAACGATGAAAAAGGCAGTTGAGACCGCCTATAATTTTTACGGCATAGAGGGACAAAAAGTGCTTGACAAGGCAGGTATAATGTCAGGTCTCCTGATTTTCTATGTGACTTATACGCTATGGTGGGGATTTGCCATATACTTCCTCTTTGAAGGAATAGGGCTTTCTATGACAAAGTCAAAAGTTAAACATGAAGTTTAGGGGGTGGCACTATGAAAAAAATACTAGTGGCAACAGACGGTTCAAAAAATTCAATGGAATGTTTAAATGTAGCAGCTGATTACGCAAAGGACAAGGAATGCCTTATATACGTCATGACAGTTGTTCCTTTTTACGGAGATATAGATCTTGAGCTTTCGCCCCATTTGCGTGATAAAATTGCACAGACGTCCAATACCCTTGGCGAGGAAATGCTTAACGGTGCAAAAAAAATTTTGCAAGATAAAGGGGTAAAAAATATCGAAACCGTACTTTCTGTTTCGGCCTCAATATCTAAAGATATACTTGACTTTGCAGAAAATAATAAAATAGACATAATCTTCATTGGAGGCAGTGGGACGGGAACAGCTTCGAAGATGTTGCTTGGGAGCGTTTCCTACAGAGTGGTAAACCAGAGCAGTGCCTCAGTGTTTGTGGTAAAAACAGCTTGAGTGCAGGTATATTAGGATTATGCTAAAAAAGAAAAGCGACATTACAGTTCTTCTTGTGGACGACGAGGAGGAACTCGTTAAAATCATGTCAAAGCGTCTTGTGGTGAGAGGCTTTAAGGCCGACACAGCCTTAAGCGGCGAGGAGGCGGTAAGCAAGGTAAAAGAAAAACATTTTGACGTAATCGTGCTGGATATAGCAATGCCAGGCATTGATGGTATCCAGGCGCTTAAAAAGATAAAGGAGGAGGATAAGGACTCTCAGATAATAATGATGACAGGTTATGCTACCGTGGAAAAAAGTGTTGAGGCTATGAAAGAGGGTGCAATAGATTTCCTTGAAAAGCCGGTAAATGCCGATATGCTTATACATAAAATTTTAAACGCCCATGAGGCAAGTGAAAAAAGAAGGCAGGAGGTACACATGTCACACACGGAAAAACTTGCTTCTATCGGCACTCTGGCCGCTGGTGTGGCACACGAGTTAAATAACCCTTTGACTATCATTTTAGGAATGACTGACCTTATGCTTGAGGAAATATCAGCAGATTCAAAACACTACGAAAACCTTAAGGCAATAGAAAGGCAGGGGACAAATGCCAAAAGGATTGTGGAAAACCTTTTGAGATTTGCAAGGTACACAGCGTACACTGAGGAGGATATAGACATCAATCAAAGCATAGAGGAGGTTCTCACGATAGTCCGAAAGACACTTATGTTCAACAATATCGAGATTAAGTGTGAAATGGATAAATCCCTGCCAATAGTCAGAGGGATACCGGGGGAGCTGCAGCAGGTCTTTCTGAATATCATAACTAATGCCATTTATGAAATGAAAAGTGGTGGTAAGCTTACCATCGCAACTCAGAGCATACAGGATGGGGAAAAGGTGGAGGTACGTATTGCAGATACCGGCCCGGGCATCAAAAGGAGGCACCAGGACAGGATTTTTGACCCCTTCTTTACTACGAAAAATGTTGGTGAAGGTACGGGACTTGGGCTTTCCGTATCATACGGTTTAGTGGCTAAGCATGGAGGTAAAATCACCTTTGACACTAAAACAAAAGACGAATCGCTGGTTACAGGAACGGAATTTATAATAACCTTACCCTCAGCACCACAAACAAACGAGGAGGACAATTATGGCCGGTAAAATATTAATAGTTGACGATGAACCTGATATGCTTAAGCTTCTTACGATGATTATAAAGGAAAAAACGTCTCATGATGTGACCTCCACAAATAATCCACTGGAGGCTCTCGATATATTTAAAAACAATAAGTTTGATCTTTTAATCACCGATTTGAAAATGCCAGGTCTTGACGGGATTGAATTACTGAAAGCGGTGCGTGTCATAGACCAGAGTATTCCCGTAATCATGATTACCGCATATGCCGCAAACGGGGCAGCAGATGAGGCGTTTGTAAATGTTGCCTTTGATTTTATAATTAAACCTTTTAGAAAGGAGCAGGTGTTGTTTGCAATCGAGCGCGCCCTGAAATGGGCAGAAATGGAGAAAGAAAACAAGATGTTAAAGGCTAAGGCGCAGCCTTAAAACTTTTGGATCGTGGTGTGGGCATAAAAGAAGAATAACCCCTCGTTGGAGCAGTCATTCTGACTGCTCCGAAACGTTTAGGATTGTCTCCCGATATTTTCTTATTCCAAACACTGCGGTGCAATCAAGATGATTGCACCAACATTATGGAAAAAAGCCATTTGTCTAAGTTTTAATAATAAGCTAAACGTCTTTACGCAATAAAAACCCTCTTATAAAACCAAACGGGTCTCCTTTCTTTACTTGTACAACTGTGACAGGCTGGTTTTTTATCACATCCTCAAAAATCCTTATGACGCTGCAAAAGTTATATTTCATCAAGACATCCAAATGCGATATAATGGGCTGTGTCCACTTATTTGTCCGTAGCAGGTGGTCATATATCAGGATTTCACCCCCTGGTTTCATAACTCTGACAATTTCAGCAAAAGCCTTTTGAGGGTCATACACACAGGTCAGGAAAAGCCCCAATATTGCCTTGTCAAAAGTGTTGGAGGGAAAATCCAGTTTCTCGGCATCCATGATACTAAGGTTAATGTTGTTGTTCTTTTCGTGAAGCTTTAACCGTGTCCTTGCAATGCCAAGCATAACCTCGCTTATGTCAACCCCATATATAAGCACCCCAAGTGGAATATCGGGCAGGTCGTAACCGGTGCCCACGCCTGGGATAATTAACTTGTCACCGGCCTTAAAGTTACACATCTGCACCGCCTCTTTTCTAAAACCCTTAAGAGGCAGCATCATAAATGGATAGAAAAACGGTATAAATGTGTTAAAGGACAGCTTTTTTAAAATATTTTTAACATCAAGTCCCATAATTAATTATATTTTAACACTTTTCTTTCTGTATTAACCGGAAATTGCAGGCCGTCTTTGTGTATATAGACGATATTAACCTCAATTTTAACGAGTTTTTCCTTTTCAGGGAATACGGCGTAGTATTTCTCGGTGGTGGTTTTTCTGGGAGGCAGAGAATAGTCTAAAATGTCTTTAATCTCCCATGCATCATACCGCCTGTTACCCTCTATGTCAATGCCAGGCTCAAAGAATTCCTTTCTGGCTGACCAGATAACCTTTTCGTTTTCACCTGTGGCAGTCACCGTAAGCAGCACTCTTGAAGTCCACAAGCAGCCATCCGGTATTCTGTGTCCGGCATTATTTGTTATGTCAACAGTAATTGCAGCGGCAGGTATCCACTTTTTATCCCCATAGGACTGAGTCTTAATGGCACGGGCACTTACCTCTAACGTCATGGATTCCTTTAGTGTGTCTAGCACATAGGCACCAGGGAATGTATGGCCACGATTGTGTTTTTTCATGTGGCACTCCTGGCAAGTTACCTGCCCTCCTGCTGCCACGTATTGATCCCTGTAACTTTGCGCTATGGTGCTGCAGATTATCTGCTCCCTGTCAGGAGCTGTATAGACCCCGTGACACTGCATACAGAATATGGCGTTATCAAGAAAGTTTGTCTTTTTTATACTGTGAAACGGTGTGGAACCATGCCCTTTGATGCCGTACATGGTTTGTTTTTCGGGAAAATTTGGTGGCGGCACGGCCTTTAGGCTGTGGCAGACTATACAGGACACATTGAGGTGGGAAAGAAGCTCTTTTGCTTTTTGTTTACCGTCTTTATCGGCGGTTTTACCACCAGCCATTTTTATGGCATCCACCACATCTTTGACAAGCTTATCCGAGGCATATTCCATGACGGGAGCATGACAGCCAAGGCATTTCATAATTTCAGGCTTCAGAGGTCTGACTTTTCGAGCCGGGTCTCTCTCAATCCCCTCCACTATGAAAGAGTATATCCCGTCAAGAGAGTGCAGCAGCGCAGATTCGTGCACGGACGATTTCCACTGGTTATAGATGCCTCCGTGGCAGCCGGCACATGTCTCAGAGGACTTGTAGAGTTCCTCTATTGAGTTTATGGTATCAAATGTATTAGGAGCAGCTTCAACTCTTGCGAATAAAAAAAACACTGTCAATAAAGTTAACAGCGATAAAAGCAATTTTGTCTTCATAGTATTAAACCTCCAAATTTTTATAATTTAAAATATTACTACTCATCTCTCATAGGTCTGATAAACATAAAATAGACCATAGTCCAGTTACCTAAAAGTATAAATATTGTTGTGACTATGCTTGAGACAGCTAAAGTTGAAGCTCCGGTAAGGCCGTGGCCAACATTACAACCTCCTCCGACAGCGGCGCCAAACCCCATGAGAATTCCTCCAAAAAAAACCTTTACAATTTCACGGGCATTAGAACTGGTTTTTAACTTAAACTCCCTGAGCGTTCTTGCGCTTCCAAATGAGCCTAACAAAAGCCCTATTATCATAAACACACTCCATGTAGGTTCATCCCCCTGAGTAATCCATCTGAATAGTTCAATAGTGGGACCTGAAAATGACAGTCCGCGCGGCTTGCCGCCAAAGTGGTCAGATGCCCACCACGCCGCTATAGCAATGAGTCCCAGTAAAAGACCCGATACATACCACACATATCCCACTCGAGGTTTTGCTTTTAAAGAGAACTCCCCGCGCAAAATGAACAAGATAAACACCACAGACAGCACAGCTATAACTATCCACTTATTAATACCTAATAAGTTATACAATGTAAGCGGATAGATATCAATTTGGGCAGCCCAGTAATGCTCGACCTCTTTTGTGCTAAGCAGCCGTATTCCCTCATTAGTGAGCCACAACTGATAATTTGAAAGTACCTGATAGAAACGCACAAGCAATCCCTCGGTAGTAATCAGAAGACCAGCTATAAAACCAATAACCGACACCCCTGACGGCACCATTCCCTCGCCCGCCTTGTACCAAATACCGCTGGCACAGCCTCCGGCTACAACCATTCCTAAACCAAAAACATATCCGCCGAAAATGTTGGCCATGGGCATAAAACCCTGCCTGTACAGTGTCTTAACAATTCCAAAGTCCTCTAGAAAGTTTGCCCCTATAATTGTTATTAAAAGTGCAGTTAAATAGGCTCTGAAAATAACCGTATCGGAAACAAAAATAATATCTCTGAAGGCTGAGTTCATACACACCCGCCCGCGCTGAAGCACCCAGCCCAACATTAACCCTACAAGTAACCCTGAAAGTACAATTCCTGACAGGCTAACCCCCTTATGCCGTTGATAGTTTTAGCAGAAAAAAACTATAAATTTATATAACTCACTCTTTTATACTATAATAACTTGAAGACTCATATCAACATACAAGAAATTTATCAAATAAGGATGCAGCAAAAGTAATGAAATTAGGAATAAACGCCGCATTTTCCAGTCTGGGACCGGGTAACGCAAATTTGTTTACACGGGAGGTTGGGCGGCTTCTGTGCCTTATGGAGCAATCCACGACGGTGTTTGCTCCGTATCCTCTGTGGAAAGCCGGTGACTACCGCCTTGTTAATACCCCTCTGGATATATCAGGCCCCCGCAATGTGTTAAACAACCTCAACAGACTCATGTTTAACAACTCCGTTTTGCCGTATCTTTTGAAAGAACACGAAATAGACGTTTTGTTTTGCCCAAACACAGAGTTTCCGGTAGTCACCACAACACCGCTTGTAGTTACAGTGTATGACTTAAATCCTTTGTATGAACAAGCGGACGGGCTTATCGGGCAGTACTTTCGCGGCTATCTGGAAAAACTCCCGCAAGAGCATATAGAGGTCGTAACCATGTCGGAGTTTATAAGAAACGAACTGGTAAGGGAATTTAATCTAAACCGGAATAATATTCATGTGACAGGGGCAGCGGTTGACACACATTTTTTCAAACCGGTATCTGCTGAAAGTAAACTGGAATTTATAAAGTCAAAGAATATAAACTCTCCGTATATACTTTATTTTGGCACACTGTTTCTGTACAAAAATCTGAAGACCCTGTTTAAGGCTTTTTTTGAAATATGTGACCGTATCCCGCATAAGCTTGTTATAATAGGAGAGCGTGACCGCTATGACGGAGAGCTGCCGGAGGATGAAAGACTGATCTACATAGACACGGTAACAAGTGAGGAACATCCGATATGGTATTCCGCCTCGGATATTTTTATAGAGCCGTCACTTTCTGAAGGCTCAGGAATAAAACTCCTTGAGGCTATGGCATCGGGCGTGCCCGTAGTATCGTCAAACATTGAGGCACTTTATGAAACAGGGAAGGATATAGCTCTTTTTTTCAAAGGAGATGACGCTGTCACTTTGGGTAAGCTGATTCTAATGGTGATACGAGATAATGACTACAGAAATGATATGATAGCAAAGGGATTAGAACACGCAAGGAATTGCACGTGGGAACAAATAGCCGAATCCATATATAGTATATGCGAGGAGGCATATAAGAAAAACCGTGGAGGTAGTTGAGTGTGAGAGCGTACGTGGAAACAAAAGCCAGGGAGGCTAAGGCTGGGGCAAGATCAATAGGGGTAGCAGACACTGAGGTAAAAAACAGGATTCTCCTTAAAATGGCAGATTTAATAATGTCACAAAGTAACAAATTAATAACTGAAAACGCAAAAGACGTTGCAATCGCAAAAGCCGCTGGCCTTAGCGATGCAATGATTGACAGATTGACTCTTAATCCAAAACGCATAGAGGAGATGGCAATAGGGCTCCGTGAGGTTGCCGCCATGACCGACCCGGTTGGGGAAATCATAAAAATGTGGAAACGCCCCAATAAGATGATGGTTGGTAAAATGAGGGGCCCGATAGGGTCAATCTGCATAATATATGAGTCAAGGCCAAATGTGACGGCAGATGCCGCAGGGCTTTGTATAAAAGCCGGGAATTCAGTCATCCTGCGTGGCGGTTCTGAGGCGGTTAATTCAAATGCCGCTATTGTCACAATTTTAAAGGAGGCGGTAAGAAGCGA
This sequence comes from Nitrospirota bacterium, assembly GCA_015233245.1. GTDB lineage: Bacteria > Nitrospirota > Thermodesulfovibrionia > Thermodesulfovibrionales > Magnetobacteriaceae > Magnetomonas. The sequence goes on from JADFYB010000030.1 coordinate 16,673, forward strand.
GGGATTACATGATGGCGTTATAACGTTTATAGAAAACACGGACAGAGCTGCCATAATGGAGCTTTTGAAACTCGATACGCTTGTGGATTTGGTGATTCCGCGTGGCGGTGAGAGCTTAATCAGAGCGGTCGTGGAAAATTCGTCAATTCCGGTGCTTAAGCACTATAAGGGAGTGTGTCACGTGTTTGTGGATAGGGATTGCGATTTAGAGATGGCCTCTGACATCTGTTTTAACGCAAAGGTACAGCGCCCTGGCACGTGTAACGCTATGGAGACGATGCTTGTTGATGCGCCGGTTGCAGAGCGGTTTTTGCCTAAAATGACAGAGCGGCTTATGGCAGCGGGAGTTGAAATTTTGGGCTGCGCAAAGACTCTTAAGTTGTGCCCGGAGCTTAAACCAGTAAAGGACACAGATTATCATAATGAGTATCTGGCACTAAAGATGAACGTGCGCATTGTGGATGGCTTTGATGAGGCCATAGAGCACATAAACACATACAGCTCTTCTCACACTGAGGCAATAGTGACAAAAGACCACAGCCGCGCTATGAGATTTTTAAAAGAGGTGGATTCGGCTGCGGTGATGGTTAATGCCTCCACACGGCTAAATGACGGAGGGCAGTTTGGTCTTGGTGCAGAGATTGGCATATCAACCGATAAACTCCATGCCCGCGGCCCTATGGGATTAGAGGATTTGACCTGCTGTAAGTTCATAGTGTTGGGAGACGGGCAGTTAAGGCAGTAGTATGGTTCCTGTAATATATATACCGGATGTTGAGATATACACAGATGGAGCGTGTGTTGGAAATCCAGGACCCGGCGGCTATGCTGCAATCTTAAAGTTTGGTGACAAACAAAAAGTGGTCACAGGCGGCTATCGGCTTACAACCAACAACCGTATGGAGATAATGGCTGCTATAGCAGGGCTTTCGACATTGAAAAAGAAGTGTGTTGTAAGCGTTTACAGTGACTCAAGGTTACTTGTTGATGCTATGACAAAAGGGTGGGTACAGAGCTGGATAAAGCGGGGGTGGCACAAAAAGGATGGCACACCAACATTAAATCCTGACCTTTGGCAAAAACTTCTGACACTCACTGAAAAGCATCAAGTTAATTTTCAATGGATACGTGGGCACATCGGAGACACCGAGAACGAACTCTGCGACCAATTATCCAAAAAAGCCGCAAAAGAACACAACCACATTATTGACGAGGTTTATGAAAAGACAAAAAACAGTAGGAAATAACTTAATAAACGGAGGTTAAAGAAAAATGGGAAATAGCACAGACTGGGACAAACTAGTGTCAACAATCGGCAGAGGTATGTTGTTTGGCTATATGGCAAGTCTTGGTATATTTTTCCTGATATTTCCGATAGGCTTGCTCTTATTCGTAGCACGGATAAACTGGATAGCGTTGTTTATTTCCGGCGGTATTCCTTTAATGCGAAAAACACTTGTGGTTATTCATATTGTCTGCATGTTGGCAGCTGTTGGATATTCTGTTTGGAAAAACTTCTACAGAAAAGAGGCTTTGATTGAGGAGTGACGGCTGTAGGAATATTATTAAGGATAGAACTTTTATCAGATACTATTTTTAAGCCTCAGTGAATTTGTAACAACCGATACGGAACTTAGAGACATTGCAAGGGAGGCAAGCATGGGGTTTAGGGTTGGGCCGCCAAAAAGTGTCAAAAGACCGGCTGCTACCGGTATTCCTATGATGTTATAGAGAAAGGCCCAAAACAGGTTTTGTTTTATTGTTTTAATTGTCAGATGTGAAAGTCTAATTGCATCATAAACACTCAGTAAGTCGCCCTTAATAAGGGTTATATCGGCTGATTCTACAGCTATCCCTGTTCCTGTGCCCATAGCAACCCCAACGTGTGCCTCTGTCAGTGCCGGAGCGTCATTTATACCGTCTCCCACCATTGCAGTAAACATTCCTTTTTTTAGCTCTCTGATTACTTTTACTTTATCCTCTGGGTATAGCCCAGAATACACCCGATCTATGCCGACATCTTTGGCAATCAACTGTGCCACAGTTTCATTGTCTCCGGTAAGCATGACAGGCACTATCCCATAGTGCTTCAACTGCCCTATGGCTGCCTTTGAACTTACTTTAACTGTGTCTGCGATGGAAAATACCGCTTGTGCTTTATTATTAATTGATAGTATGACTGCTGTTTTAGACTCATCATAGATAGAGGTAATTTTATCATTAAAGCCGGATAAATCCACTTTTGAGCTGGTGTTGAGCTTTTCTCCTCCGATTAAAACCGTATCTTTGCCGCCATTTATCGTGCCTGTTATTCCACCTCCTGTTATTGAACTAAACGTATCAAATGCAAAAAGCTCAATTGAGCGCTTTATGGCTTCATTCACTATTGCCTTTGCTATCGGATGCTCCGAGTAGTGCTCTCCTGAAGCGGCTATTTTAAGCGCCTCATTTTCGTCCATCTCACTGTTAACAAAAATGCCTGTGACGGCAGGCTTTCCTTCTGTGATGGTTCCGGTTTTATCAAATGCTATTGCTTTTACTTTGTGCAGGTTTTCAAGAGCCTCGGCGTTTCGTATTAATATTCCCCTTTGTGCTCCCAACCCTGCAGCGACCATTATGGCTGTTGGCGTTGCAAGCCCTAAAGCGCACGGACATGCAATTATCAACACTGCTATTGCAGACATCATAGCGCGTTGAAAAGACTCGCCATCGCTAAACACAAACCAAAGCACAAAGGTCAGAGCAGCTATCCCTATCACCGAGGGTACAAACACAGCAGCCGCTTTGTCAGCAAGCCTCTGAATTGGAGCCTTAGAGCCCTGTGACTCCTCTACAAGTTTAATTATCCTGGCTAATGTTGATTGCTGTCCTGTTTTAAGAGCACTCATTATAAAAGCTCCGGAGGTGTTGACCGTTCCGCTATATGTTTTATCTCCAACACCTTTATCTACCGGTAAACTTTCACCGGTCAGCATAGACTCATCAACTGCCGAGCTGCCATCAATGATCTCTCCATCTACGGGTATCCTTTCCCCAGGCCTCACTAACAAAATATCTCCAACAGTTACTTTATCAATGGCAACATGTTGTTCCACACCGTCTCTGATTACAGATGCCGTAAGAGCTTGAAGTTCAATAAGTTTTTTGATAGCCTCAGAGGTGCGCCCCCTTGCCGTCAATTCAAGAAAACGCCCCATAAGAACAAACGTTATGATTACAGCAGCGGTTTCAAAGTACAAGTGGGGATGCTCCCCGTAGTGGTGTATGGCGTTTGGAAACAGCACTTCGAAGGCACTGTAAAAATACGCTGCAGATGTTCCCACAGCTACAAGTGTGTTCATGTTTGATGAGAAATGCTTTAGTGCAGAAAGCGCCGCTTTATAAAACATAGCTCCAGGCCAAAACTGCACCACACTGGCAAATATAAGCAGCAACCACGGATAAGAAAGCACAGGAACTGTAAACATAGAGCCAGCCATTATCACAGCCGAGAGTGTTGCGCTAATTATCAGGTGAATTTTTAATGTGTTGCGTTCCGTATTGGTTTCAACGTCAGAGGAATTATTTCCCGTAATAACTGCTGTGTATCCGGCACGTTTTACTGCCACTGCTATTTCCTCAGGTGATGTCAGTGCTGGATTGTAAGTGACCGTAGCCTTGTGAGTAGCAATATTAACTCCGGCTTCAAGCACACCACTAAGTGACTGTATTGCTCTTTCTGTTGAAGCTGCACAGGCGGCACAACTCATACCGCTTATCGGCATCATTACCGTTTTTTTTTCTGGCATAGTTTTTTTCCTCTTGCTAATATTTAGGAAATTTTTGTATCATTGTTAAGTAAATTTTGTTCTTTATACATTATAGCTTAATTGTGCATGATAATTGTCGGATTTCCATGAGATGTATGGAACGTTACATATATAGAAGAAACACAAAACTAAACTAAGGAGGAGTTAAATGAAAAATCCTGTTGTTGACCAGGACCTTTGTACAGCATGTGAGACTTGTGTGTCTTTATGTCCGGATGTGTTTGAAATGCAGGGGGATAAGGCTTTTGCAGCTCACCCTGAAAAGTGCGGCGACTGTGATTGCCAGGAGGCGATGGACACCTGTCCGGTTGAGGCCATTAAGTGGGAGTAGTGCACGTAAGTTTTTAAATTTCAAAACTAACAGAGTCATCTGTTTAAAAAGGGATTACCTGAGTGTAATCCCTTTTTTTTTAATGTGTTGATAAGTTTTATTGAAAGATTTTTACTTGACATAAAAAAAAATTTAAAAACTATGTATTTTTGTTATAATGTTTAAGGTGTTTGCGGCGTTTGCGTAATAGGAGGATAGAGCATTTTTATAACGATAAAACACTTGGATAAATATCTTTGGTCTTTATAACGTGATTGCGGGGAAAAGGATGTGAATGTTGACTTTGTCAATCCGTTTTTGGAATCCTTAGTAAACATTCTTAAAACTATGGCAAACGTTGAGGTCACACACAACACCCCTTGTATAAAGGCTGACAGCTCTGCAATGGGTTACATATCTGGCATGATAGGTCTTGCCGGTGAGAAAACATCCGGCTCTATAGCCATTACTTTTACTGAGGAGGCGATTTTACACATAGCGTCAAATATGCTTGGTGAAAAAATGACAGAAGTAAACGAAGAGATTGCCGACATGGTTGGTGAGATTACAAATATGGTCTCAGGCGGAGGCCGAAAAATTCTCTCCGAGCAGGGCTATAAATTTAACATGGCAATTCCAACGACCATAGTGGGCAAACACCATACGATAACGCATAAGACAAAGGGTACGATAGTGCTTGTGCCGTTTCAAACACCTGCAGGCCAGTTTTACGTTGAAATTTGCTTTGAAGAGGAAAAAAGGAAACTTGAGGGGGCGTACAGCGTAAAAAGCAAGGTGATTTACAGAAAGTAGAGTGTCTGAGCTTTAATGCTAAAGCAAGTAAATACTCTGACAGGCGGATGAAATGTTTACAAAAGAAGATGTTGTAAATGAAATTGTAACAGGGTTTGATGAAAAGTTAAAAGCTTCTATCTCAGGAGAGGGCAAGTCCTGTACTGAGCTTGTTGATATTGTTTTAAAAGAGGTGACGTTCCTTGTAGAAAGCAGTGAACACTACAAAAACGAACTTATGAGTATAGGCATAGCCTTGTCTGCTGAGCGCAATCAGGAGGCATTGCTTGAAATGATAGTGGAAAAAGCAATGTTGTTTACCGGAGCTGACGGCGGCACTTTGTACATAATGAGTGAGGATGAGAAAACTCTGGCTTTTAAAATAATCCGTACCAAATCGTTGGGTTTTATAATGGGCGGGACAAAAGGCAGCGAAATAAAATTCCCCCCTGTACAGCTTTACAAAGAGGACGGGTCAAGGAACGAAAACAATGTATCAGCCTATGTAGCTCTGACAGGTAAAACGGTAAATATTGAGGACGTTTATGAGGTGGAGGGGTTTGATTTTCAGGGAACCAGGGCATTTGACCAAAAAACGGGATACCGTTCAAAATCCATGCTCGTAACTGCCATGAGAAACCATGAAAACGAAATCATAGGTGTGTTACAGCTTTTAAACGCAACAAATCAAAGCGGCAAAGTGACGTCATTTTCACAACGCTTTCAAAAACTGGTGGAATCGCTTGCATCGCAGGCAGCAATTGCCATAACCAACTCTTCTTTGATACGAGGTCTGAGGGTTCTCCTGGACTCTTTCATTAAGGTGATAGCAGGTGCAATTGATGAAAAATCAGCCTACACTGGAGGCCACATAAGACGTGTTGCCGCCCTTACGTCAACTATAGCCAAAGGGCTTTGTAATTCAAATGACGAGAGATGGCAGGACTGGGTACTCACACGTGATGAGGAGGATGAACTTCACATAGCCGCATGGATGCACGATATAGGTAAAATAACAACTCCGGAGTACGTTGTTGACAAGGCAACCAAGCTGGAAACTATATATGACAGGATACACACTGTGGAGGCACGTTTTGAACTCCTGAAACAACAGACTGTAAATGAGTTTCTTAAAAGGAAATGTGAAATTCTCAGTTTAAAGACTGAAAATTCTGATGAAGAGCTCGGCAAATTAGACCAAGAACTAAGCGTAAAATTAGAGGGTTTTACAGCTGCTTTAGAGTTGATAAGAATATCAAACTTAGGTGGTGAATTTATGGCTAATGAAAAAATAGCCAAACTTAAAGAAATTGCGTCGATAGAAATAGAAATAGACGGCAAAAAAATGCCGATCCTGGATGAAAATGAGTTACATAATCTCTCTATACCAAAGGGTACTCTTACAGATGATGAGAGAGAGATAATCAATAATCATGTTGTAATGACTGAAAAAATGTTAGGCGGGCTGCCGTGGCCGAAGAAGTTTAAGAATGTAACCACCTACGCTGCTGAACACCATGAGAAGCTGGACGGCTCTGGATATCCACACGGTAAAAAGGCGGAACAACTGAGCATTAAGTCAAGAATATTGGCAATAGCGGATATTTTTGAGGCACTGACAGCAAAAGACAGACCATACAGACCGGGTAAAAAACTCTCCGAATGTGTTAGAATTGTAGGGTTCATGCTTAAAGACAAGCACCTTGATAAGGAAATTGTGGATTTCTTTATAACCAGTGGACTGTTTGTCGAATATGCTAAAAAAGAATTAACACCGGAACAGATAGATTCATTTACGTACAATGGAATTAAATATGACCCCACTTTGCCAACCACTGATGATGTCGGCAAAGACAATTAAAAACCCTGTTAGGAGGTAGTCTGTGAAAAATGCACTGAAAACACTTTCTTTTAACACATTTATTCCGTTTTTTTATCCCGCCTTGATGCTGCCGCTAAGGCCCTGGAGAAAGAAAGCTATCGGCATGTTAAATTTTAAAGAGGGCGACAGAGTGTTAGTGCCCGGGGTGGGATCTGGCCATGACTTACCTTTTATTCCTGATAACGTTGATGTTGACGGAATAGACATAAGCGATGTAATGCTTGGAATTGGTAAACTTAAAACAAAAGCATTCCACTATGGCCACAACACAATGTTACACAAGATGGATGCCGAAGACCTCAAATTTGACAGTAACAGCTTTGACAAGGCAATACTTAGCCTGTTTCTGACCGTGGTGTTTGATCCCCGTAAGGCAATGGCTGAGATTGTACGAGTGGTAAGGCCGGGTGGTGAGATACTGGTATTTGACCATCTGTTTCGGAGTGGCGCAGTGCCTACGACTGTGGCAAAAAGAGTTGACAGCGTTCTAAGCTACAGCTTTGCAAGCGTGACCAGAGTGATTGATGACATTATAGAGGGTTTACCGGTAAAAATCGTTGATGTAAAAGAAGGCGATCCGGTTGGATTTATAAAGGGATTTTTGCTTGTTAAGAACTCAAAATGAGTTTCTAAATGAGTCTGTCAATAACGGAAATGACTTAATTTATCCTGAGATATTCAGACACAGTGAAGCAGAGGGTTTTTTTACGGACGGCAGCCGTGGGCTTAAAATTCAGGATGTGGCAGATCCGTCAAAACACCTCTTCATGCCCTTGCAAAAACACACAGATATTGTTGTGGTTTTAAGGAAAGGTTCATCGTTGCCAACCCCTAGCACTGTTGCAGACGCCGTTATAACTGACAGAGATGACATAATTACAGGAGTTCAGAGTGCGGACTGTGTGCCGATTTTGGTTTTTGACAGAAAGCGCCTGGTAACAGGCTCAATTCATGCCGGCTGGAGAGGAACAGCTAAGGGGATTTTAAGCAGCGTTCTCAGACAGTTTTTCAGTGAATTTAAATCGGATGCGTCAGACGTGTTAATAGCTATAGGACCCTCAATCAGAGGTTGCTGCTATGAGGTAGGTGAAGAGGTAATAAGTGCGGTTATAAGTGCCTCCGGAGAGGGTGATTATATTTATACACAGCCAACAGGAGGTAAGCACATAGATTTAAGTGTGGCTAATAAACTTCAGGCGCTACGCATGGGAGTGAATCCGGAAAACATTTGGATATCACCTGATTGTACCTATTGCGTAAGCAAATACCATTCGTATCGGCGAGCGCAGAAGCAAAACACAGTGACCACGGGCAGACAGGGGGCTTTCATCACTCTTCCATCGTGCGGCAATGCGGCTTAGGAGCAGCTCAGACAGGGACACTCAGTATATTGGGCTTAAACTCGGTAAATTACTTAGCTCAGGGGACACGGTGTTTCTTACAGGTGGGCTTGGCAGTGGCAAGACCACACTGGTTAAAGGAATAGCCGGAGCCTTCGGAATCAATGAAACCGATATAACAAGCGCAAGTTTTACGATTATTGCCGAGCATGAGGGCACTGTGCCGTTCTATCACATAGACCTTTACCGGCTGGATGATTTAAACGCGATAGATGACATAGGGCTATACGAGTACATTGGAGCGGATGGGGTTACGATCATCGAGTGGGCTGATAAACTTCAGGGTACGGAAATTGCAATCGTGACAGTTGATTTGGAGTACATTAGTGAAAATGAACGAGAGATAACCATAGAGGGAGTGGATGAACAGAGTTGGAATAATCTGTAAACACGGCAAGAAGGAGGCTATTGAGCTTCTGAAAAAACTTGTTCCGTGGTTAAGGGAAAGGACAACAGAGGTTTGTATAGATTCATACTCTGCACGTGAGATAGGAGAGCCAGGGGTGGTGCAGGAGGAAATTGCAGAGCACTGTGACATGGTAATGGTGCTTGGCGGAGACGGCACCATGCTTGCTGCCTCACGGCTTGTAGCGGGAAAGAATATTCCTGTTTTTGGTATAAATCTGGGCGGACTGGGCTTTATCACAGAGGTAAGTATTGGCGAGGTATTTGATGTCATAGAGAAGGTAATAAACGGTAAGTGTGCGTCAGAAGACAGGATTATGTTAAATGCCTCGGTCATAAGGGATGGCAAAACGCTTGCA
>JADFYB010000031.1 GCA_015233245.1 Nitrospirota bacterium
TCTCTCATAATCTCTTTAAGTTTTGACTCATAAACTGAAATGCTCACAGGCTCCCGCACTAATGTCAGAGCTTTTGTAAGTGATTTAAGTGAATTTTCTTTTTCTTTAGCTAATACATTTAATTCAAGAAGCGTTGCGTAGTCCCAGTAATCCGGCTTTCCTGTAACTATCCGGCGCTCTACTGCATAATGCACTACAGGTATTAGCTGCTCACGCCTTGGATCAGGTGGAGTCTGTAGTTCCATCAGAGTTACTGCATTAACACCGGGATAAGCATCCCGCCAATCTGATTCAAAACCCTTTAAATAAGTTTCGACTGCTTTATTAAGATAATCAGCAGCAGCAATTTCTTGCCCTTTCTTTATTTCTGCCTCCCATCTGTCTTTATACACTCTGCCTAAAATCCCGCATGTCTCACTGCTTGGACCACGTTTGTTTATCTGTGTTAAGAGAACAGCTTCAGCCTCCTCAGATTTACCATCGCGATTCAGTGCAAACCCAAGTTGTTCCTGAATCATAAGCTCAGAAGCTAAAGGCTTAGACATCTTATCAACCAATGCTATCATGTTTTTATAGGCGCCAACTGCCCGATAAGAAAGAAATAAGTCAACAACAACACCTGCCTCCGCTTTCTCTATTGAAGGAATCTCATTCTCTATCTCACGCAGTGACTCTACTCCCTCTTTTCTTGCACTTTTGAGACGCACCTTAAACTCCGGGGAGTAATCCGCTATCTCTCTGAAAAGATCTGTTTTGGTGTGGGCTATATTAGAAAACTCTCCGACAAGTTGATAAAGAGGATTTTCTGTCTTAACCATTTTATGATACACTCCTTATGCAAAAAAATCCTTTTTCTTTAACCCGTATAAAAATTGTAGCAAATTATATTTTTATCTGTCAATCCGTTTTGCAGGCATAACTCTTTCTTAAAATATCTTCCTTAAATCAAATTCTCCTGGCAGTTAGCATTATAAGCGGATTGTCGCACTCTGGGGTGCTTTCTACTGTAAAGCCACATGTTTTCAACATAGCCACCCATTTTTCAACTTTTATCCTTGTCTTTGAAATCAGATAGAAATCCACATTTAAACGTCTTTTTATATTCTCAGGAAGAGATTCGATGAGCTTGATTATGATGTTATGATTATAGAATTTTATTTTGACGTTTTCAATCCGCCTTTCCAAATGCCTGTCATCTGGGACGGTCAGAGCAAAGTACCCGCCTGGTTTTAAAGCTCTAAATATTTCTTTGAAATAAACAGCTGGCTCCCCAATGTATTCAAACACGCTTGATGCTGTTACGGCATCAAAAGTCTTGTCATTAAACGGTAATGTCTGCGGGCGGTTCTTGTCGGCGCCTGTAAATATTATGCCTGATGAGCTATACCTCTCCTGTGCCCTTTTTATCATCAACTCCGAAATGTCATAGCCCTGTACATTAAATCCGGCCTCTTTTAGCGAATTGGTCAGGTCCCCGCTCCCGCAGCCAAAGTCAAGCACAAGTGAACCCAGCGGTAATCTTTCAGAAAGAGCTCTGGAAAACCTCAAACCTCTTTCGATCATTATCCCGTCTGCCTCGTAGTTTTTCTCCCAGGAACCGGAATATTTGTTAAAGAAACTCTTTACTTTCTCTGTATGCTTGGTATTATTTTCCATTTAACAAACATTAAAGCACATATTTAAACAAAATCGAAACATCCCCAATTGATTTTAACACGTATTCAATTATATAATACATTGGCTGCAGATGAACAAAGCAAGATTAGAGAAATTAAAAAAGAGTTTGAACCACTCCGATGTCTCAAGGCGGCGGCAGGCTGCCTCTATGCTTGGGGAGGGTGATGAGCGGGCAATTTATCCACTAATAACGGCTCTCTTTGACAAAAGCCTTGCCGTACAGGACTCTGCTGCCCAATCTTTGATTCAAATAGGCGGCGAGGCTGTAGCTTATATGACCATACCGGTTTTAAGGAAAGAGGCTTCTCAAAGAAATGCAGCCCTCTTAATTCTCAAAGACCTTGGCGAGGTCTCAGTTCCTTTTCTGTATGATCTCTTAAAAGACAGGGATGAAGATATGCGAAAGTTTGCTGTTGATCTGCTTGGCGATATTCATGTCGGAGTTGATTATGAATCGTTGATACCTATGTTTAAAGATGAAAACGCAAACGTAAGAGCCGCAACGTGCCGTTCATTCGGTCTTCTTAACGTTAAAGATGGTGTAAAGTATCTTAAGGAGGCTCTCTCTGACCCTGAGGAATGGGTCGCTTTTAACGCTTTGGAGGCTCTTGGTGCCATGGAGTCTGAGGAGGGGGTGACAGCTATTAGTGAACTCTGCAACGGTTCCTCTTTGGTGCTTAAGTTTGCCGCTTTTGAAACTCTTGGTAAAATTCCCTCTAAACAATCCAGAGATGCACTCATCGAGTGCACTAAAACCACCGATTCCCTTACAAAATCAGTTGCAGTAAAGAGTCTGGTTCAGATTGGCATAGAGCCTGATATGCTTTTCCTTGCCACTGACCTCAGAGTTATGCTCCAAAGTGATGACTGGGAGGATAGATTTGCAGCTATTTCAGGCCTTTCAGTAATAAAAGATAAAGAATCACTTTATACTCTTCTGGATATGGCAGGCTCCTTGGACACCTCTTATCCTGAAAATGAAGAACATATAGCCATCATAAAGGATGCTGTTTTAAATATTGCCGACTGCTCATCGCTGCTCTCTCTTTGTGACATCAATAATCTAAAATTCAGAGGCATGGCAATTTTGGTGGAAACACTCGGAAAACTTAAGTGTATTGAGGCTATTGATACACTTGTAAAACTCCTTAGAAGTTCACTCAGGGATATTCGCAGGGAGGCTGCACATGCACTTGTTGAAATTGCAGATGAGCGTTGCGTGGACTCACTGATTGAGGCACTCTCTGATGAGGACGGACACGTCAGAAAACAGAGCATCTATGCTCTAAGAAAGTTGAAAGCCAAAAAGTCTTTTTTACCCATACTTGACCTTATAAGCAAAGAAAGTTACGAGGATGTTGTTGATGAGGGGGTTAAGGCCCTGCTTTCTATGGATTCATCAAAGTTTCTGCATAAAGCCTCCTCTTATCCTGAAAATTTTAAAATCTATATAGCTAAATATGCTCAGGAGACGGAGCTGTTGCTTGACCTTTCAAAAGATGACAGTAAAAGTGTTAAGATAGCGGCGATTTCCAGACTCGGCTCTTTTAATCAGCAAAATGCTTATGACAGACTTTCTGAACTCTTAAATGATAATGATTTAGAACTAAGACGCTCCTCGGCAATGACTCTCAGCCAGTACGGTGTTTTTGTTGACGCTCTTTTATCGGCTGTCAACGATAGTGATATGTGGGTTAGATTTTATGCACTTAAAGCGATTGCTGCTACAAAGGGTGCTGAGTACCCTGATCTGTTTGCTCAGGCACTTAATGACCGTGAAAACCTTGTAGTTATGGGGGCAATTGATGCGCTTTCAATTTTAGGCGGGCAGGATGCGTATGAGGCCATCTATTCCATTAAAGATCACACTGACGACGCAATAAGGCAGCGTGTTGAAGAGGTCTTACAGAGCTTGTAATGGAACTTAAAGATGAAACATTTAGAAATTTCAGAGATTTCATATATGAAAAAAGCGGTATATACATACCGGATACAAAAAAGTATTTTATAGAAAACAGATTAGGCAAAAGAATAGAGGAAAACAAACTGGCAAGCTTTGACGATTATTTGTACATGTTGAAATATAATAACAATATCAGTGAACTGAATGTTATGTTTGAAAGAATAACAACAAATGAGACATTTTTTTTTCGTGAACTCCAACAATTAGAGGTGCTTGTGGGGCACATAATACCTAAGATAAAGGCGGAGTTAAAACCTGCAACCTTAAGAATCTGGTCATCAGCCAGTTCAACCGGAGAGGAGCCCTACACTATCGCAATGATGCTTATGGAAAACCCCAAAACGGCAGGTATAAAATTTGAGATACTTGCCTCGGATTTAAGCGAATCCGTTTTACAAAAAGCCAGAGCAGCCAACTATGGCCAGTACTCAATCAGAAACGTTCCTCAAAACTATCTGAAAAAGTATTTTAAACAGTTAGAAGGTACCAACTATGCCTTAAATACCGAAGTTCGCTCAAAGGTGAAATTTGTACAGATTAACCTTCTTGATGCCTCAAAGATGAGAACTGTCAGGGACATGGACGTTGTGCTTTGTAGAAATGTGTTGATATACTTTGATAAAAAAGCAAAAATATCTGTGGTAACAAGTATTTATGAGTCGCTGAAAAACGGCGGCCATTTTCTAATAGGAATGGCTGAGTCACTGCACGATGTAACACGTGCGTTTAAGCCTGCAGTTATAGATAAAACAGTGGTTTATCAGAAGGCATAAGCTGGGATGGAGGAAAGAGTATGAAGATAATGGTAGTGGATGACGATAAGACTACTCGGAAAATACTCGGCCTCTATCTGAAAGGCGGAGGGCACGAACCTGTGTTTGCAGAAAACGGCCTTGACGCTATAGAAAAACTTGCTGCCAACGAGGTCGATTTAATCCTTACAGATCTAAATATGCCCTACATGGATGGCATAGAGTTGACTAAAACCCTTAAAACGGATCCTTCTTTTAAGGATATTCCATTAGTAATGATAACTACGGAAAATGATGAGGCTGAAAGAAGCAAAGCTATGGCCGCAGGTGCAAACGGTTATCTGGTAAAGCCAATATCAGCCGATACACTCAATAAGAATGTTAAAATATTTGCAAAAAAAAATTAAATTCAGGAGGAAATTTTAATGCCCTATGACAAGCACATGAAAATTCTTGTGGTTGATGATTTTTCAACAATGAGAAGAATCATTAAAAACATCTTAAAGCAGCTCGGATATGAGAAAATTGAAGAGGCTGAGGATGGTGAACAGGCCTTTACCAAACTTAAAAATGGTGACTTTGATTTTTTGATAACCGACTGGAATATGCCTAATGTTACTGGCCTTGAGTTACTCAAAAGAGTTAGAGCAGACGCAAAATTAAAGGCTATCCCAGTGTTACTGGTAACAGCAGAGGCCGAAAAAGAGCAGGTCATTGAGGCTGTTAAGGCTGGTGTTAATAACTATGTCATTAAACCTTTCACTGCGGATGTGCTTAAGGATAAGCTGGATAAGATATTTGAAAGACTGAAAAAATAATTTCGCTGCCGGAGGAAAAACATGGGCCAGTATATAGGTTTTAACATTGGCAGGGAGGAATATGTAGTTCCTATTCTGATTGTGCAGGAGATCATGAAGCCAACTCAGACCACAGTTTTGCCGCATTCAAGGGATTTTGTGATGGGTATAATCAGTTTGCGCGGCAAGACGATTACAGTTATAGATTTAAAACAAAAGCTGGGATTATTTAATGCCTACTCACAGGGAGAGGGCAATGTTATAGTGATCAATATGGGACGCATTACGTTTGGAGTTAAGGTGGATTCCATAACCGGTGTTATGAATATAGATAATGATTCAATTGTAACAGAGGTCGGATTTGTTGGCACAAATACAGATGAATGCCTAAAGGGAGTTGCTAATCTCGGTGATGACAGGATGGTACTTGTTTTAGATTTTACGAAGTTATTAACTACCGAGGAAATTTCCCTTATAGGGGAGGATATAGTAAATTCAGAATGTACTGATGATGGTGAGGTTGTGGTCACAAAGAGAATAACAACTATGGGCGGAGATTTTTTCGTAAAAGAGGTGAAGGATGCCGTCCATAAGAGTGCTGCAGATAAAGGGCTTGATCAAAAATTGGTCATAAGATTAATGGAAAATGTCAACAAGCTAATGGAGTCCTTTGCCAATGGAGATATAGAGTCTGCCGAACGGGCGATAGATGATCTTTCAAGTTTCGGGGACCGTGAAATGTTTTCAGAGATTGGGAGAATGACCCGCAAGTTGCATGACTCCATAAAAGATTTTAAGCAGTTATTGAACCCTAAGCTAAAAACTCTTGCTGAGGGCGAGATGTCTGAGGCAACCGATAAGCTTGAGTGGGTAATCACTAAAACTGAGGAGTCAGCAAATAAGACTATAAATATAGCAGAAAAAAATCAGGCTAAAATAGATGAGCTTCTGGCCGCAATGGATAACCTTGAATCATCACCTCAATCTGAGGAAACTGCAGCTGCAGATAAGGATTTTTCTAATCTTTTAAAAAACGAATTATACGATATGAATAATGATTTTCTTGAGATAATGATGGCACAGGAGTTTCAGGACCTTACAGGACAGATACTTAGAAAAGTTATCAAACTTGTCAGAGACCTGGAGGATCAACTTGTAAAACTTGTTATGATGTTTGGCGTAAAAGTGGATGGGAGGCAGCCTGAAAAACCTATTGAAAAGACAGAGGGTGAACTTCTCGGCCCTCAGATAAAACCCTCTGAAAGCGCAGTGTCCGACCAAGGTGACGTGGATGCGCTGCTTGCTGAGTTTGGATTCTGACAGAGAATGGATATGATTTCCATAAATATAAAAATAAACACTTGGGAGGGCATCTGAATTGTCTGACGAAATGGATGAAATAATAAATGATTTTTTAATAGAAACAACAGAGCTTGTTGATGATTTGAATCAGAAGTTTGTTGAGCTTGAGTCTGACAGAGATAATCAGGATTTGGTCAACAGTATATTCCGCTCCGTCCACACGATAAAGGGGGCCTCCGGTTTTTTGGGCTTTAACCAGATGGTGGATGTGACGCATATAACGGAAAGTGTACTGAAAAAAATAAAGGATGGTGATTTAATTCTTGAGCCTGGCATTATGGATGTGATACTTGAGTCCATAGACATGGTTAAAGTGTTGTTAGATCATATAAAACAAAAAGACGGAGCGGAGGAGGACATTACCGGTCTTGTTGGCCGCCTTAAAGCAATAAACGATGGCACTGCCGCAGGCTCACATGAGCCGCCGCAGATGATGGCACAGCCTGCCTCCAATGAGCAGGATATAGATATGACAGCCGTGCTGGATACCGATCTTCTGGCAGAACTTGAGGCAGAGCAAGCTGCCTCATCAGGCGTCAAACAGGTGGGCGAAATCCTTATAGAAAGTGGTTTGATTAGTGAAGATGACGTGGATGAGGCTCTTAAGATTCAGGAGCTTATTAAAGAGTCAGTAGATGTTGGAGAGATTCCCAGGGTTGGTGAAATTTTAACCGTCACCGAAAAAGCATCCAAAGATGACGTAAAGAAGGCCCTCAACAAACAGGCCCCTCCATCCACTCCTGCTGAGAAATCAGATAAACCACAACAGGTGGAACAGACAATCAGAGTTGATGTTGAGCGGCTTGATAACGTGCTTAATCTGGTCGGGGAACTGGTTTTGGCAAGAAACCGGCTTGTTAAAATCGCAACTACTCTTGAAATAAAATACCAGGACAGCGAAGACCTGGCTCCGCTTACCGAGTTGACATCATTCATAAACCTGATAACAACAGACCTTCAGATAGCAGTTATGAAAACACGAATGCAACCTATAAAGAAGGTCTTTAACCGATTCCCACGAATGGTAAGAGACCTCGCTCGTCAACTCAACAAAGAGGTAGAGTTAAGGCTTTTTGGTGAGGATACAGAACTCGATAAGTCAATTATTGAGGAAATAGGCGACCCCCTTGTTCATTTAATAAGAAACTCCGTAGATCATGGCATAGAGATGCCACAAGAAAGACAGTCTATTGGAAAGCCAACCTTAGGCACCGTAACACTCTCAGCCTATCAGGAGGGTAATAACATAGTCCTTGCAATAGAGGACGATGGTAAAGGCATAGACCACGAAATGCTAAGGGAAAAAATAGTGGAAAAAGGCCTCTCCACATTTGATGAACTTGATAAACTTTCCATAAAAGAGATTCTGGATTTTATTCTCTTACCCGGATTTTCCACAGCTAAGGTTGTATCAGATGTTTCAGGCAGAGGGGTTGGCATGGATGTGGTAAAGACCAACATAGATAAGTTAAACGGTGTTATCACAATCGATACGGAAAAAGGTAAAGGGTCAAAGTTTATAATCCGGCTGCCGCTTACGCTTGCCATCATTCAGGCGCTTATGGTAGGAGTCAACAAAGAGGTGTTTGCAATTCCTCTGGCCTCGGTTGTTGAAACAGTTCGATTGGTTGATAAGGACATTAAAACAATAAGGGGACAAGAAACTGTTATACTCAGAAACGAGGTGGTGCCGGTGCACAGACTTGCTGACAAGTTCTTCATAGAGAGATCCTCTGATATAAATGGTAAGATGTACCTTGTGGTTATACTGATAGGAGAGAAGAAATACGGACTGATGGTTGATAAGCTTTTTGGCCAGGAGGAGGTAGTTATTAAGTCCATAGAGGGATTTTCCGGGAGTGCCGATGGCGTAGCCGGGGCCACAATTACAGGAGATGGGAAAGTTGTGTTGATTTTGGATCCATCTGTTATGTTTAGCGGCGTAAAGCATGGATAACAGATAAAGTGATACAGGCTCCTGAGAAAAAGATAAAAGTGTTAATTGTGGATGACTCAGCCTTTATGAGAAACACCATAAAGAGCTTGATAATAAAGGATCCTGAGATACAGGTTGTTGGAACTGCCTCAGACGGTTTTGAAGCACTGGAGAAAATAGAATCCCTGAAACCTGACATTATTACACTGGACGTTGAGATGCCGCGGATGAACGGACTTGAGGCTCTTAGGGCAATCATGGCAAGCAACAATCCTCTACCTGTGATAATGGTTAGCTCACTTACCACAGAGGGCGCTAAAACCACTTTAGAGGCACTGGAGCTTGGTGCAGTGGATTTTATTCCCAAAAATCTCTCCGATCTTTCTGTCAATATCGTCAATATAAAGGATATGCTGCTGGATAAGCTTAAGCAAATAGGAGGCAAAAAACTCAAAATACAGAGAAAGGTTTCATCTCTTAAAGTTGGGGGTTCCACAGTGACCAAACCAGCTGCACCAGCACAGCAGCCGCAGTCTGTCCGGTCAGTTCAGTTTACCTCAAATAAGAAAGTACAGATAGTTGCCATTGGAACATCAACAGGCGGCCCTAAGGCTCTTCAGAGTATAGTGCCATTTTTCCCTAAAAACTTTTCTGTGCCTGTTATAATATCTCAGCACATGCCGGCTAATTTCACAGGCCCTTTTGCCGAGCGGCTTTGTCAACTGAGTCAGTTGCCGGTAAAAGAGGCCAAGCATGGTGAAAAAATAGAAAACGGGATTGTCTATATTGCCCCTGGCTCAGGACACATGAGTATTACCAAGAGGGGATTTGACAAATTTGTCAGCATTGGGGATGACCCTGGGTACATATATAAACCCTCGGTTGACGTGATGATGTTAACCGTTAATAGTGTAATGTCTGGGGCCTGTCTTGGAGTCATATTAACTGGCATGGGTAATGACGGCTTTAAAGGGATGAGGGCAATTAAGGAATCTGGCGGCAGAACGTTAGCCCAGGATGAGGAGAGTTGTGTTGTATTTGGAATGCCCAAGTTTGTAGTGGAAGCGGGGTTGGCTGATAAAGTAGTGCCGCTTTCAGAGATAGCTGGGGAGATTATTAATTCAATATAGACTTTTATTATTATATTTATTTAAGGTATAATCCGTTATACGATGCAGTTGGACTTTTTTTAGCAGTTGTGTTGTTATGGCAAAAAGATGATTAAACAAACATGGAGGCATAGAAATGGAGCCTTTTACAGCTACTGAAGACATACTTCAGCTTGTTACTTTCACTCTCGGGACAGAGGAGTATGCTGTTGATATTTTGAAGGTACAGGAAATAAACCGGATGACATCAATAACGATGGTTCCCAACGCCCCGCCTTTTGTTGAGGGTGTGATAAACCTCCGCGGCAAGGTTATACCTGTTGTCAGTCTAAGAAAAAAATTTGGAATTCCTGGGATGGAAGACAGCGAAAACGCAAAAATCATGATTGTTGACCTCAAAGGGGTCACGATGGGGATGATTGTGGATGCAGTATCAGAGGTTCTCAGAGTGCCTGCAAATATTGTGGAACCCACCCCTCCTATGGCTACCGATATCAGTACAGAGTTTATATATGGCATTGCCAAGCTAAATGACAGACTCATAATCATGCTTGACCTTGATAAGATGATTGACAGTGCTACGGATTCCTTCAGTTTTTAAATCAACTTGACACCTTAAAGCTGTATGTGATACTTTACTTAAGTGTAACGTTCTTTGTAAAAGTACGCCGGAGTGGCGGAATTGGTAGACGCAAGGGACTTAAAATCCCTCGGGTTCACGCTCGTGCCGGTTCGAGTCCGGCCTCCGGCATTTAATAAAAACAAGGGGTTAGACGGTTTTAGTCAACCCCTTTTGCTTTTTCGTTCCAATTCCGGGTATGTTTTACCTCGTTTGGCAGTTCAAAATATTTCTGAAAATAGGAATTACCCAAAAGAGAGAAAGAATAATCCCTCTTTTGTGATAATTCCATATGCTTTATATATTCAGGGCTTTTCTCTTTTTCATAATATGCTCTTCTATTCCGTTTACGATCTGAACAGGGTCATCTCCGACGGCGATTTTTCCTCCGGTAAGAGTCTCAACATCTTGAGTCAGAAGTTTAACCACATCCGGTGCTCCTGTCACTGCTGGTGTTGGAGATACATGAGTGTAAAGACCAAATGCTACGGCAAACATGGCGTCAATAGTTGCTTTTTGTTCCATGTATTCAGGGGCAGTTACGGCTACCGGCAACTGTGACACGTCAACCCCAAGCGCTCCAGCAACGGCTGTAACCAGATTGGCAATCCTTCCCGTGTCCGTACAAGTGCCAAAACTCAGCGCCGGTGGAACTCCCAGTGCCTTGCATACAGTTTGCAGCCCCGCACCAGCCAATGCAATGGCGTCAAGACTTTGCAGTCCCGCTACCTGCAAGGCTGCGTTTCCACAACCAGCACTTAGAACCAAAATATCTCTCTTTATCAGTTCTTTGGCCACCGCTACCGTCAGGGCATCTTGTGGTCCGTTTGCCAGGGTGGAGCAGCTTACCAGAGCGGTTATACCTTTTATGGAGCCTTTCTTTATTGCGTCAAGAAGAGGATTTAATGAGCCTCCCAGGGCTTTTAGTACGGATTCTGTTGAAAACCCCACGATTGCATTTTGTTTTTTCTGAGGAATAAGTGTTTCTTTCCCCTTTCTCTTTTGAAAGTTATCGATTGCTAAGGTAATTAGCTTACCAGCAAGCTCTTCAACGTCCTCGGGTGTGTAATCATAGTTAATGTTTACGCCCGGTAACCTGACCAGTTTCGATACGCTGGCTACGGTTGAGTTATATTTATCGGCATAGAGGCTAAGTGTCGGTACAGAACAGTTCATATCAACAGCGAAGAGATCTACGGCCCCAGTTGCCATTACATATTCCTGGTTTATCCAGTTGCCGGTAAGCCCTACAAATACATCGTCTGTGGGAAAGCGCTGAATCAACTCCTGCCCCGTCTCGATAGAGCCGATAACCCTGATACCCTTAGCGCCTTTGTCACGAGCCAGTTTTTGAATATCGTCCCGATGCGCAAGATTTATGATAGCTGCCCCGACAAAAGGCTCATGCCCGTTTGGCAGAATGTTCACATAGTCTTTATCTATGATGCCGACATCTACGAAGGTCTCATGGGGCGTGGGAGAACCAAACAGTATGTCCTGGACAATTTCAAGAGGAATCTGCGCACAATAAGCCATAGAGATAGACATTCTCATGGCCATTTTTGCTAAAGATACATAATCCGAGTCAATATTGGTCATACATCTGGTTTCAGTATCCATGATCTCATGAAGTGTGCCACCAGGGAAGATTCCCATCTCTCTCCAGAGGCGTTTACGTGACTCAGGTGCAAATATCTCGACGAGCTTTGACTCCTCGTCAGAGTCCTTATGGAATTCACCAAGGAAGAAGTCGGCTACTTTCAGGGCAGTTTGTTTTATGTCGCCTTGCTTGCCTACTCCTATAGTATCGGCAACGCTGTTGAGCATCTCTTCATTTTTTATCGCAAAAGAAGTCTTTCCCTCAGCGACAGCCCTTAGCGTCTTAAAAGCCGATTTCGCGTGATATGAATACGCTGCTGCCCCAAAGATATTCGTATGTACCAAGTTCCTCATCACCATACCGTTAGCGTCTATGCCGCACACACCTCTGTCGGCATACTGAGTTATCCGGCATGGTCCCTGGCTGCATAGTTGACAACTTACACCTTTCTTACAGTACGTACAGCGGGTTTTTTCCTGAGCATCAAAGCGCTCAAGCATAGTTGACACACCGTCTTTTTTAACTTTTTCATGAAGTTCGTTAATGCTATCATGAAGACTTATGTTGTCCATTGTGACTCCTGATGTTCATATTTATTAATTAGGATAAATATCCTAATTAATAATAGTATTTATTGCCAATAGAAATCTATGATAAATAACATATAGTCATATTGTTGGAATATTATTTAGAAATGGAATAACAACAATCCATGATTGAGTATCTCTTCATTATCCAAATGCATTATTAAATTTATAGGCATATCTGGATCCTTCATTTATTATTTTGGGATGGTAGTGAAAGTTTTTAAGTTAGCGTACATTCTGTAGTTTAGCGTTTCTGTCTGCTTAGAATTTCCGCTTGTACCTTAGGTACTATTTGTATTAGGGCTTCTTTCATGGCAATGCTCAGACTTTCAGCAAGTGTAGTAAACGATTGATCAGAAAGCGGGCTTTTTTTAGCAAAGACTCCATGTAGTATGTTGTTGTCGTCGGGAGTAAGAAGGTCATAGTCAAATTCGATAACTCCTAGTGAGGGTTTAGTATCATCAAAGCGTTCAAATCTTCTCAGATTTATTTTCAAACAGTAATAGTCACGCCTCTGAATTGTCATAATCCTGACATCCTTAAAAAATGTTAAATCATACAGTGCATTCCTGAAACTCTCGGAAATCATTTTTACCGGAGGAGCCTCCCACTTAGAGTATAATTCAGTTGTTAGCTCATACGGGGAGCTTCTGTGGGACAAGTATGGCTGTGACAAGTATTTAGGGGCCGTAACCAAAATACCGAGAGAGACATCCGTGACACCAGGACTTGATGCGTTTTCATATGAGGAAATGTTCAAACTGTAAATTCTATTTTCCTCTACAGTGCACGAAAACACCATCACAAGCAATGCTGTAGCAAATAGTCTGTTCATTTTTCTCTCCCCCTACCCTCCTGACTATGTGTGAGAACCCACGGCTTTGTCTTTATCTCCTGTAATGCTCCCTGTAGGTCATCCATAGTGTTTTTTATAGAATCAAGGAGAGCTGTTAAGTTTTCAGATTGATCCGATATGGCAGAATTAAATGAATCTGATGTCTTCAATATAGACTGAGCGGTTTTATCCATGGAGTGTACCATGACGCCTATCCCCTTAAGGTCTTCATTAAACACCTTAAGAGTCTCAGTAATCCCATCTTTATTAGTTACTAATATTTCATTCATATTCTTTAGCACACTGTTCATTTCTTTTGAGGACTGGGTAAGACTTTGCGAAAAATCAGAAAATTTTGCATTTAGTTCAATGGCTACTTTGCTTGAATTTACAAGTAAATCGTCTATATGCTGTCTGTTTTTTTCGCCAAAAAACAAATCCATGTCTCTTATAAGTGAATCGAGTGAAACTGCGGCAGTGTCTAGTTTTACTATTAAATCAGACAACGCTGCCACTTTGCCTGAGGGCAATACAGAGCCTGGCGGAATTTTCCCTTTTGTGGTGTTATCAATTGAAAGATCAAGGTAAATCTCCCCTACAAATCCTATCTGCGATATTTTAGCTTTTGTACCGTTAAATATCAATGTACCCTTATTAATCCCAAGAACAACTGTTACAGGCTCATTTGGTTTCATTGGGGCTGTCATTTCCTTGATACGTCCGACTTTCAACCCTCCAAGCCTCACAGCAGAGCCCTCGTTAATGCCGGCAGTATCCATAAGCTTAACGTAATAGACGTCATACTTATCGAAAAACTTGCTGCCTCCTATTAAAATTACAAAAAGGGCTATCACTACAAGTCCCGTAACAATTATAATGCCGGCTTTTATTTCCTCATCGTACTTTGACACTTATCCAATCCTGCTGTTGTCACAGCAAAAGTATTGTATGACAATTTCTCAGGCTTGTCAAGAAGTTAAAACGGTAATTTTAAAACAGAAAGTTTACGCACTATTCTTACCACATAAACTCCCGTTGAAACCTCGTATTGTTTAAGCAAAAACAGTATAGTTTTATCTTTGAAGTCAGCATCAGGCATTATTTGGATTGCAACATCAAGAGAGCCGTTTGAGATTTTCCCTGAAATCCGGCAGCTTATGTTCTCTGCTGTCAGATAGATGCTCTCTATGTTAACAGTCTCAGCATCGGTACTTAACTTACCCGTTATACCGGTAATATATTTGGCAGGAAGGTATAGTCCGCCTCCATGAAAGTCCTCAAAACGGCATTTTTTTACCTCGAAAACGCCCTCACCCTTATTGTCGGCATTGAGAGTGAAATTGCCTGAAACTAATCCGGTGCCTTTAATCCCAACTTTCTTTATAAAACCAAGGCCGGATAGTTGCACAGAGTCTAATGTTGCTGTAAGGGTTTTTTCTGAAGGTTTTAGAATGGGTGCGGTATATGTTAAATTTATGGTGCCGTTAGAGATTGTACCAATAAAAGTACAAAACAGATTTCCGCTTAGGACCTCCTCAGGTTTAATGCTAATAACTGCATTACTTATCACTGCCATAACGGTAGTATTCTGAAAGAGTTTTACCTCCGCTATATTAACCTTAAAAGGAATAACTATACTTTTACTAAAACCCTTTAACTTCATACTGTACGGCGTGCGAACTGATTTTTCAATAGTCTCTTTAAGGAATTCCTCTGGAATGGCTACATTCCACAGGAGTATTAGCAATAAGAGCAGTGAGGCAATTATTAACGTGATGTATTTAACTATTTTTTTCATTTTTCTGAATTGATAAGAGGTTGAAATGTCCCTGAGGCATTCTTTACAGAAGCTAACTCCATCGATACTTCAAATTTATCCTGATCGCTAAACCCCCTTTTTAACTTAAAAGACTTTATTAGTATTGCCGTTTTGTATCCTCTTACAGCATACAAAATGTTTACAACTTCATTAAGCGATAAATCTTTTAGTCTGAGTTGTGCTGTCTCTGATACATATTGCCGCTCTGACTTGTCACCTAAGGATTTAATTGACAGAAGCCTGTCCTTAAGGCTTAGTTCACTGAGCATATCTTCTATTTGTTTAAGTACTGTTGTTGTGCCGATGCCTTGTTTAAACTCGTCCTCATGGTCTTTTTCACTGCTGTTGTACTCCCTTACTAAGGCTGTGAAATCAGTGTAATTGGACATTGTCAGAGCAAGTTTTTTTATCTTTGCATTCAATACAGAAAGAGTGATTACCATAGTGACTGTTAAAATCAAAGCGGCTAAAAGCATCTGGAGAGTTCTTATCTTTAATAATTCACTTAGGGGTGCTATAGCAGGCAGTTGTGGAGGTCTCATTTTTCGGTTACTCCTGCTGAGAGTTTATTTTTTACTGAGACCATAAACTTTACCTTTGAGTCAAGCCCGGGCTTTGATTCAACAAGTTTAACGTCTGAAAACCCTTCTTTTAACGCCTCCGTAAAGGTGTTCAGTAAAGAAAGACTCTCAGCCTCACCTCTTAAAGTAACCCCACTACCTTCCATCTCAGTCTCAGTCAGTGCAACTTTTCCAAAGGCGCTTTTTGAGACCAATAAAAGCACATCAAGAGGCAATAGGCTGTCGTATATTTTACGGGTATCCCGCATTTGTTTAACTTTACCCTGTAACTGGGCATACGGATCAACAATTTTTGTCTCACTTTTAAACATCTCCCTGTAAGTGCTGCTAAGCTGAGATTGTACAGCTTTTATGCGCTTATTTATCAGATGAATTTTAACTCCTGAGTAAACTGTTATCAGAAGCGCTGACAGTAAAAGAAGTGTTATCCCTGAGCTAAACTGTTTTTTAGATAACTCTGATATGGCCGAGGGCTTAAACTCTCCGCGACAAAAGTTAACAACAGGAGATTTTTTGTTAAACTGCTCTGCCAGGAGTTTTCCCATAGTCTCTGTGTCAATTCCGGAGGGTTCAGTAAATGAGCCAGGAGTTTGAAAATCGGTATTTTGTAGTACATGGCTGATACTTGCGCAGGTTATCACATGCGGAGTGACGTTAAAAGCCCTGAGGGTTTCAATTATATGCTTGAGCCGCTCCTTTTCCGCATAAACACAAAGGGCCTTGAATTTTTTGCCACCATTTTCACTATTACCGGTAATTATGTAGTCATACGTGTATGAATCAGACCTACCCAAAACCATTGCATCCATGATGTAGGGCAGAGTGGGCAGCACCTTGTCTCTGTCTGAAAATGGCAGCTCTATTAGCCGAAAATGGAAAAAATCCATTGGCAGAGAAACAAGAGTTTTAGCAGATGCAAAGGTATCTGATATTTTTTTTTGTACGACATTTTTAAAATCAATCTTATCTGTACTGATTAAGACATATCCTGAAGGTGTTTTTTTGTAAAAGTAGAGCTCAGCCTCATGGCCAATAACTCTCAGAGCAAGAGCTTTCTTTTGAAAATCGTAGAGTTCCATTAAAACTCCTTCCAGTATTTTACTTGCTCCGGTGTCCCGCTATACTGTGTTACGGAGTGGATTTCCCTCTGGATACCCCTTAATGCGGCTACTGATGTGACAGAAAACGTGGTGCTTTTTACAGTAATTTTCCCCATAATTCCTATGCTTTTATCAGCCATAGCGGAGACACTTTGAATGCTTGTGGTGGTTTTAAAAGGAGACGTTTTTTCTCTGTATTCTATTATTTTTTTAGCCGTGGTTTGACTGATATTTTCGCCCAGCGCCATAAGTACCTCCTCAGGGGCTGTGTTAATGTTAATTAATCCATCGCCGTTGACTGTTACGTACGGAGAGAGTTTTTTATAAATGTCAGGGGAAATTTGAGGAATATTTAAAAGCTCATCAACACAGTACAGATAGTTGTGTGTCGTTGCGCTTGTTAACACTGTAGAGGAGCTGCCAGCTGTTGAATTAATCCAATTGGTAACGTAAAGCGATATGTTTTCATCTAACTTAAGAGCGGTGAGAAGCCGCTTAAAGGTAATCAATGCCTTGTCGTTTGTGCTGCCGTTTTCGTTAATAATTGTGTTTAAGTTGAACTTTGAGTTTTCATCTGATATAGAGACGACAAGAGACTCGTTAGAGTTATCCGTTATTTTTGCCACAGGAATAACGTATGAGGCATAAGCGGTATATTGGTTAGAGGCAAGGTAGTCTTTTATGTATCCGTTAGCAAGCTCAATTCCTGATTGTGCTATCAGAGAGAGATTTTGGCCGTCTCTGAAATTATACAACACGTTAGTTTTTACAAAAACTCCGTACGCAAACTCCACAAGTATCGCAACAAGCAGAGCGGTCATCAAAAGAGTCATTATCAGTACAGATCCTTTAGTATTTTTGTTTAATTTCACGGTATTATCTATACCTTGGTTTTAATTTTTGGATAAATAGTTTCTTTAAAAGTGAATGTTTTGTGTTTTATCATAAAGCCGACCGTAACAACAACTGAGTCCGGCATTTTGTCGTTAAGTTTAGAGTCCCAGGACTTCACCTCTGTATTTTGGTCTTTAAGTGAGACGGTAAAGGTATTTATATTTGCAATAGCCTCAAACTCAACAGTTTTTCCAGTTGCTGTTGAAGGTAAAATAGTTTTCATTAAAGAAAATTTCTCTCCGTCTCTTTTTACAAAATAAGCAACATCTTTAACCCCTGTACCTATGCCACCAAATGTGGTGAAATATATGGCTGAGGCCTGCCGCCCCATCTCATCCTTATCAAGCACCTTAAACCTGATGGATGTATCCTTAGAGCTGAGAAATGATGATTCTATCTCTTTTCTCATTGCCTCAAACACCTCTCTGGCCTCCTGAAGAACTGTCATATAGCGGTCAGACTCAGTAAGCGCGGTCTCAGAGAGAAAAAACGTTTTATAAAGAGCAGCCATTAAAACCGTTGAAAGCAACACGGCAACAACAATTTCAATAAGCGTAAACCCTCTCATGAGGTCTTAAACAAATACCGCACAGTGACAGATTCTTTTTTATTATAGACAGTTAACTCCATAACGGTAACACCGGTAAGGCCTGTCATACGGCTAACGAGTCGGTAGCTGTATGATTCGTAAGGGGGTTCAAACTGCCCCTTTTCTTCAACCACATTTAACTGCCGAAGTTTTGTAATTTTCTCTCTTGCAAGCATTGCTGCCGTGGTAACCGTTTCATGTCTTTCCGATACAGAAAGGTTATAATTAACAGAGGAAATGGCAGTAAGCAAAAGCCCGCTTACTATGCACAGCGCTATAAGCACTTCAAGCAAGGTAAAACCGTCAGTGTCTCTGTCCAACGCTTTTGTTAAATAACACCTCGCATAAGTGCACAAAGCAAAATTACATATTGATTTTAATTAAGTATCTCCTGTTATTGTGCCATCAACACTGGATTTCGAGTTTGCTTACATAGTCTGAGTATTCTTGAATCAGTTCTTTTATTTTCCCTGAATCTTTAAGATTTGCTGCAGTCTCTAATGCCTGCCCCAAATTTTTAAGGTCCTCAAGTCCGAAGGTTTCGGATGATTTCTTAATCATGCCTCCTTGCATTTTTATTGATGGATAATCTCCCTGTTTTACGCTTTCGTCCATCTCCTTAGCGTCTTTTTGTCTGCTTTGTAAAAACTTAGGCATTCTGTCTTTGAATTTAGGGTCAACCGTTACAACTATTTTCCCTTCATTCTTGCTTTCACCCATCATCTATCTCCTTGTTTTGTTATTTTGCCCCTAATCAGAAAACTAAACTATGATACACAATTTGCTTTGATTAAGACAATCCCCTATTGATAGTCTTTTTTAGGATTGCTACTTTATGTTAACATTGTCATTACCTTTGAGGCTATGAAAAAGAAAGAAATATTATCATGGTGTCTTTTTGATTTTGCTGGTTCCGGTTACTCTGCCGTTATTCTGACAGTCGTGTTTCCAGTGTATTACACTCAGGTAATAGTTGGTAATCAAACTGGGGTTGGTGATCTGTGGTGGGGACGTGCAGTAGCTCTTAGTATGGCTTTTGTTGCCCTGACCTCCCCTGTGTTAGGGGGAATTGCTGATTACGGAGGGCTCAGGAAACGTTTTTTATTCATATACACCATTAGCTGCGTCTGCGCCGTAGGTTTCTTTACTACGTTATCCTCAGGCATGATAATTACCGGATTTATTCTAACCGTGATAGCAAATACCGGATTTGAAGGCGGAATGATGTTTTATAATTCCTACCTGCCTGAGATTGCACAAAAGGAGTTTCATGGCAGAGTATCGGCATGGGGTTTTGCTATGGGTTATGCCGGCTCATTTAGCTCCCTCCTTATGGCGCTGCCTTTGGCTAAGAGCAGCTCCTTCAATGCCCTTTGGGTCTCTGTTGCAGTTTTTTTTCTTTTATTTTCTCTTCCTCTTTTTATTTACCTTCCCAAAGATACTCAATTAAGGCCGCTCCATGAGGCTGTAAATAAAAAACTTACCGGATTTGTTAAAACCATGAAAGAAATATGGAAAAACACTCAACTTCGGAAATTTCTTATCTCATATTTCATCTATCAAGATGGCACAAACACTGTCATAGTGTTTTCAAGCATTTTTGCCTCAACCACACTTGGATTTAAAAGCGAGGAATTAATCTATCTGTTCCTGACAGTACAAATAACAGCCTTTCTTGGCGCCGTAATAATGGCTAAACCAATAGACATAAAGGGGCCTAAAAGTATAGTGATGCTCTCACTTGTCCTATGGAGCGCTGTAACAATAGCGACATACTTTGTAAAAACAAAGCTCGCGTTTTTTATTGTAGCCGTAGCAGCAGGTTTTGGTTTGGGAACCGTTCAGTCTGCCTCACGGACATTTTTTACAAAATTTATACCTAACGGCAGAGAATCTGAATATTTTGGATTCTATTCAACTATTGGTAAAACCTCTGCGGTCCTCGGCCCCCTCGTCTTTGGCGGGATTTCACACCTTACCGGAAACCAGCGGCCTGCTATATTATCTATTATTGCATTTTTCATTACAGGCCTTATTATGCTTTTATTTGTTAAGGATATGTCATCAAAAAGTAAATAGTAAGGAAAAGGGCAACGCCCTTTCCCTTAGACCCTTTCCCCAAAGGGGAGTCCCCTGCCCACGATGGGAATGATTCCCCTCGACCCCCGGTTTAGAGTTATATTCAGTTAGTCCACACAAAGCCTATCATTTACCTTATGTTAAAACAATCACCTTTAGATATTATCCTAATAGAATAGCTCCAAATCCAATATATATTGATATGAACATGCCTTTAGATAACATATCAGTGCCTGAAAGCAACCCATGACTGCCATGCAGTTATAGAGGTTTCAAAATACCGTGGGTCATTCTGTATATTTTTTTACACTGCTTTGCTATTTCCGAACTATGGGTTACAAGCAGAAAAGTAACCCCCTTATCCTCGTTCATTTTCCGAAATAGAGTCATAATCTCAGCCTCGGTCTCTTCATCAAGATCTCCTGTAGGCTCATCTGCAAGCACGATTGCCGGTTCATTTATAAAGGCACGTGCAATGGCAACTCTTCTTTGCTGACCGCCGCTGAGTTGCGATGGATACATGTTGGCTTTATCCTGAATTCTTACCATATCAAGCAATGCCATAGCATAATCGTTTCTGTTAATTCTTTCCTTAGAAAAAGCCGTTGGCAGAAGTACGTTTTCAAGCACGGTAAGTGTGGGGATAAGACTGCTAAACTGAAATATAAAATTCATAAGTTTATTTCTTAGCTCTGAGAGCTCATTATCAGATATTGACCACAGGTTTGTACCGTTGATTTTAACCGTGCCAATATCGGGCTTTGTCAGTGCGCCAACGATACTAAGGAGAGTTGTCTTACCGCTTCCGGAGTGTCCTACTATGGATAAGAAATCCCCTTTTTCAACTTTAAGGTTAACATTATCCGCGGCTTTTAGCTTCTCTTTTCCGATTATATAATGTTTCGATATCTCTGTCAGTTCAATCATCTGTAAAAATCCCCCGCTCTCTACTCACCTTTTCTAATTGCTGCGTAAGGCTCCATTTTCATAGACCGTACTGCCGGATAAAAGGCCGCTATGGCGCCAGTTAACAACGAAAGCAACAGTGTAAGGTAAATTAGCAGTGCAAACTGCAACATTTCAGGCCATAGGTATGGAATGTTCAGAGATGACCTGATAAAGTCCTTAAAGAAAAATAAAAAAGAGCCCCCTAAAACTATTCCAGCTAAACCCCCTATTACAGACAGAATTGAGGCCTCAGTCATGATAAGCTGGAAAATGTCCTTTTTCTTAGCCCCCATTGCCCTGAGAAGACCTATTTCACGCCGTCTTTCGTTAACAATCATGGAAAACACAAGGCCTATTAAAAAAATCGCCATGACCCACAGCAGTACGCTTATAGAAAGTACACTCTTAAGCAGTATAAACAACTGCTTCCTGACTGTGGAGATAACCTCCTCTGAGACTATTGCCGTAACACCAGGTATGTCGTACTCTATGAATATGGCGACCCTCGAGGGTGGCATATCAGGTGTCACCTGAACCAGCACAGTGGATATCTTATTTTCAGGTATATTCACGGTTTTATTACCTTTGTTCTTTGACTCCTCAATAGCCTTTCTTACTCCATCCATAGGGAGAAACATAGAGGTATCAATGAACTTCATACCAGTTTGCTCTATCATGCCGACTATTTTAAAAACCCGGCCATAAGCCGTCACACTTGATCCTACCTGAAAGGCGGTAATTGCTCTGCCCATTATAGCCTCATCGTCTTTAATATCACGCTTCAGACTTTCCGTTAGCCATGGCATTATAGTGAAATCGTTTTTGGGGTCAAACCCAATCATCAGCATCTCGCCGACATCGCAACACCTGTACTTTGAGGTTAACAAATACAGTTGAACGGCTGTTTGTTTAACTCCTTTTATTTTTTTTATCCTGTCCTCAATCGTGTTATCCATGTAAAACTCAGTCGGCTCACCTGACAGGAGCGAGGCCTTTGCTTTGACCTCCGACCCCTTGGGCACTACCATTATGTCAGCCCCAAGGCGCTGAATGCTTCTCTTTAGGCTCAACTCCACAGAGTCCATCACAGTGGTTATGGAAAACAGCGTGGCTGACACCACCATAACAGCTCCAGCTATGGCAATGCTTCTGAATATCTTCCGCCTCAGATTGTTCTGAGCTATCGTGTTTATTGATATATTCATATTAATAATTTAACCTTAACGACTAATTAATTATACAATATTATAAGTTAAAAAAAAAGCATGTAACCAAAGTGTTTTGGTATGTTTATAAGAAACAGCCCTACACTGACCTAAGATTTTATGATTTCAGCCGATAAGACATTGTATGGCGTTTATAAAAATGAATAAAAAAGGTATTTTACTTATTTATAATAACTATTTAAATAGAAAATTAGCATACGTGTCGGATGAATTTATTTGCTTTTGGCGGAGTTTTTTTATTATGTTAGCAATTTATAAAAATCCACTCCTCAATCCGGACGTTTCAGGTAAATCTAAAAATATATTCTTTATTTTATGTATGTTTCAGTTTTTATTCATTTCTCTAAATAGTGCCATAGCCTCTGACAATCAAACCACTGCAAAAATAAATAGCCCGAAACAAATGGACGTGCTATTTTTATTTAATTGCTCCGGCGCTGCCGGAAATAGTAAGCAGATAAGTGTGCTTTCCTCATCGCTAAAGCAATTCGTTCATCTTCTTGATGAAAATGACAGATTTGGTATCATTGCTATGGGGGATACAGTTTATACTCAAAAAGATTTGACCGAAGCTAAAAACAGCGAAATAGTGGATGGTGTTATCTGTACAAGTAATACCGGTGATAGCTACAAGGCTATAAAGTTAGCTTTCGACACAATATTAAAGAATCATGACAATAAAAAAACCATAGTTTTTACTTCTTTTTTGAATTCTAATTCAACAAACGCAGAAAAAGATGCCGGGGATGCTCAAGGTCGCCTTCAGATGTTGTCCAAAGAGTTAAAAGCGTCCGATATATCCCTTTATGTCGTATGGTTAAACGATTTAACAGGTAAAACCTTATATGAGGACACATCTCTTAATACAGGTGGAGTCTTGTTTCAAACAAATATAGAAACATTTAATCATGTTTTTTCAACATTATATGAAATTATAAAATCACCTGAAATCCTTCCCATTAAATTAAACAAGTTAACTATTGACGAATCTACAAATAGCTTTACACTTTTGGCTAAAAAAGATACTCCATCAACAAAAATATTACTTCAACAGCCGACAGGCAAAAAACTAACTGCCCAAAGTACGCACACAGGGATGATATGGTTAACAGAAAACGATTTCGATATAGTAAAAATAGACAATGCCACTGCAGGCATCTGGGATATTTTTTTCACCTACACTAAAGACAACAGGGCTTATATTAAATCAACATTTAATCTGAATACGAATATAATCGGTAATCTAATCCCGCTGGAAAAACCCTTTAAGATGAGAGCATGGTTTGATATAAAAGATTTCCCAATCACTCAGGAGGAAATTGGCAAGGAGACGTATGTAAAAGCCCAAATAACTTATCCTGATAATAAAACAGTGAATGTTAACTTTAGCTGGGTAAAAAATGAACATGTTTTTGTTTCTCAATTCGTACCAACTCACAAAGGACTGCATATAGTAAAGATAACAGCTGAAAGTAAGGATTATTCACGACAACGGGTGTATGCAGTTTTTGCTAAGGAAAACGTAAATACTAACAATGACGACACCTTAAATGCTATAAAACCGAAAGTTCCAGAGACAAATATAAAAAAAAGAACATTTTTTGTAAAAGTAAGGAGTAAGTTGAGAGCATTTATCGAGTTCTTAGCTATTAATTTTGTTTTGTTTCTACTGTATTACATAAACAAGAAAACGAACGGCGCTATAAAAAACTTTTTTTGGAGGAAAAGAAATGATACAAATTGATGCTTTAGCGTTTTATTTCATTCTTGAGCTTATTGGGATACTGCTGATTATAATAGGAATATTGTATGTCACAGTAAAGAGATATAGAAAAAAGTCTAAAGATAAAAATTTCGAGAATCTGCTAAAAAAAGACATAGAAAATCTTGAAAACCAAATTAAAATTTTTGACGATAAAACAGCTGTCCATTTTGACAAAGAGGCTATAATAGCAAATGAAATAGACTCAACTAAGTTAAACTTAGCAAATACCGCCCTTGAGGCTTTGCATGATAAAAAAGATACAATGGAATCTTTCTGGTATCATTTATTTGATAATAATGTGGATAAAATCATGAAAGGACGGTTTAATCATTTTTTAACTGCTGCTTCAAGTTTTATGAGTAAAGGTTTGACCCTTGAGGAGCAGCAGAAATTAAAAGACGCTTTAATCTCACAAAAGAGGGAGACTATAAAACTTCTGGGCTATAAAGATATGTTTGTCCACGTTGTTAAGGAGTTCAGAAAGATTAGAAATACAAGTGAAAATATAGCTAAATCTCTTGAAAAGACTGACACTAAGTCCAACGAAGTAAACAAAGCTATCTCTGAATGTAAGTTATTGAATTCAGAACTCGACAGGTGCGTAGAAGTACTGATAACACAACAAGAAACCTCCAATGACGGTTCGGAAACCAATCTTTCATTTGGTGATGAATCTAATGAGCAATCAATGGGTATGGAAACTTTATCTCCACACA
Organism: Nitrospirota bacterium; assembly: GCA_015233245.1. Classification (GTDB taxonomy): domain Bacteria; phylum Nitrospirota; class Thermodesulfovibrionia; order Thermodesulfovibrionales; family Magnetobacteriaceae; genus Magnetomonas. Next base: position 24,955 of record JADFYB010000031.1, read on the forward strand.
TCAATCCTGAAATAGCAAGAAAAATCGAAGGACTGCAGAAAAGTAAAAAACTTTCGGAAGACAAAATAAAAGAATTAGAGGAGATTATAAAGAAAAAAGAAGAAGATTACAATAATATAGAAAATGATTACAACCAGCTTCAGGTGGAATATATGAATGTGTTCAAACAGCATAAGGGCGAGACCGGTTGGGCCAGTAAAGTGTCTTGAATAGTAATTGAGTTGGATATATTCAATAAACTGTGTCAAGTGTGAAATCACCGTAAGCGGTAATATCCAATTTTAGCCTACCCTCAAAAAATAAAGCATGTTGAGAAATAGTCTGGCTTCAGTTTCTTAAGGGCTGGCTTGGTTTGTATGAGGATGCCTAACCTTGGTTCTTGTATGCTATTACTATCTCCTCCGGCGTTTCAGCATTCATAAATCTCTTGAGAAAAACGAAGACGCCCCTCCGCTACCGGTACGAGTACGTCCTGTGGGATAACGTGTGAATGACCTCAGTGAGGGTAAAAAATTCCTTTAACCCTCAACCTCTTTGATAAGTTTATCGCAGGCAGAAAGTCTATCCTGCCTGTAAGTATGGTCTATGGCTACATGTTGCTGTGCTATTTGATGGCAGT
>JADFYB010000001.1:0-21101 GCA_015233245.1 Nitrospirota bacterium
AAAAACAATGCTCACAACAGCAGCGTAATACACAGACCATCTGAGGACAAGTTTTTACGCAAAAAAGAGTACATGGAAACTGGAAAAGATTATTTTGAGGATTTCTCCAGCAGGTTTAATGATGTTGTTAAAAAGAGAGACAATTTTTTTAAGTTTTATGAAAAAACTCATGTAATAGAATGGTTGAAAAGAAATCTTAACCCTTTAAAACTTTTTCTTACCATTGACCGCTTCAAAGGCAGCGCTTTTGACAGGGGTAAAAACTGGGCTATATCTGACCATGATGAAGGTGCATTTTACGAAAGCAAAACGCTTCGTACGGTGCTTCAAATAAAATCACGCCTGATGTCTATGGATACCGATAATGAATTAGTAGCAAGGGAGGGTCTCAGGATAACAAAAGATGCAATGAAATTGATGAAAGAAAAGGCACAAAAACATGGTGTTAAATTAATTTTCATGTTAATTCCTACTAAGGAGCTGGTGTATGCCGATCTATGTAAAGTTGACAAAAGGCCGGATAATGATACGTATTCCAGACTGGTGAAAATGGAAACTGCAATTACAGGCGATATTTTAGCTTTTTGCAAACAAAATGGTATTCAATGTGTAAGCAGCCTCACAAAATTAAGAGAGAGCCTGAGTACAGGCAATAAAATATACATTGAAAGTGTTGATGGACATCCATCTGAGGAGGGCTATGAAAACATTGCTGAGACTTTACTGCCATATGTAAGGTGACGCGCCATAAACTAATTCCAATTCAATCGTTTAACATTGTTGCCCTGCGTTTACTTCTGAATTTAGCCCCTTATTCCTTGCTTTATTTTTTATTTTATCACATCAAAAAATATTTCTTGACATTAAAAAAAACAACGATTTATAATCTACAAGTTATCTGTAAAGAATTGATGTTGGTGTATGAATTTGGAGGTTGATTGAGTTTTACGACGTTCCCGCTTGGTGGCATACATCCGCCTGAGCGTAAAGAGTTGGCTTCTGCGGTATCCATAGAGGTGATGCCCCAACCGCAGAGGGTTGTGATACCGTTAAGCCAGCACATAGGTGCACCATGTAAGGTATCCGTTGAAGTTGGGCAGGAGGTTAAAGCCGGAGAGGTAATTGGAACCCCTGAGGGTTTTGTTTCAGCACCGGTTCATGCCTCGATAACCGGTAAAGTTACTGCATTTACATCTGTGTTGATGCCGATTGGCCGGATGGTTCCGGCAGTTGTGATAGAAAGAGCCGCAAACCACCCTGTCGAGGCGTGGCAGCCCGCCGAGGACGACAAAGATTACCTTAAGCGTTCACCGGATGAGCTGAAAGGAAGAATAAAGGCAGCCGGTATCGTTGGAATGGGCGGTGCCACATTCCCAACGCACGTAAAAATAAGTCCGCCAAAAGAAAAACCCATTGATTCCGTCATTATTAATGGCGCCGAGTGTGAGCCGTATCTTACTGCCGATCACAGGGTCATGCTGGAGTACCCGGAGTCTGTCATAGAGGGTCTTAAGATTTTAATGACAATCCTTGGCGTTACAAAAGGTTATGTAGGAATTGAATCTAATAAACCCGATGCCATCACTAAAATGCTTGAAGCGGCAAAGGGCTCAAACATAGAGGTGCGGACTCTGCAAATTAAGTATCCGCAGGGTGCCGAGAAAATGCTCATTAAATCCATATTGAACAGAGAGGTACCGGCTGGTGGGCTGCCGATGGATGTCGGTGTTGTTGTCCAGAATGTAGGAACCGCTAATGCCGTCTATGAAGCATGCAGATATGGTAAGCCATTGATTGAAAGAGTCGTTAGTGTTACAGGTGGAGGGATTAAGTCACCAAAGAATTTAAAAGTCAAGGTGGGCACTCCGGTTTCACAGTTGATAGAGACATGCGGCGGGCTTAAACCAACTGCTGGCAAGATTATATCTGGGGGACCTATGATGGGTTTTGCCTTTTACGACCTTAACACGCCGGTAATTAAGGGAACCTCTGGCATTGTCGTGCTTGAACAAAAGGATGCCACAGGGAGCGATAAGTTCAATAACTGTATTCGCTGCGGCAGATGTGTTGATGCCTGCCCGATGGGACTAATGCCTCTGATGTTAAGTCTGTTTTCGGAAAAAGGACATTATGCTGACGCTAAGGACTATCACCTGTTTGATTGCTTTGAGTGCGGCTCTTGTACGTATGTGTGCCCGGCTAAAAGACCAATAGTTCAGCAGATAAAACTTGCTAAGACACAGGTTAAACCTTAAAGATGGGAAAATTATAAGAAAGATAATGGAAGCTGGTAAAGAAAATAAATTAATAGTATCTGTGAGCCCTCACATTAAAAGTAGTGAGAGCGTCGATAAAATCATGTGGACGGTAACGGCAACGCTTTTGCCGACATTTGTCATGGGTGTGTATTACTTTGGGCCAAAGGCTGTTATTGTAACGCTCCTGTGTATAATAGGTTCACTGCTGAGCGAGTATTTTGTCCAAAAACTTGCGGGTAAGGACATATCGTTAAAAGACGGCAGCGCAGTGCTGACAGGTCTTCTTTTAGGAATGAATATGCCCTCAACTTTGCCGTTTTACATACCGCTTCTGAGTTCCTTTGTTGCCGTTGCAATAACTAAGCAGTTGTTTGGAGGGCTTGGCTATAATATTTTTAATCCGGCTCTAATGGGACGCGCTTTTGCGCTGATTACATGGCCGCGGGCAATGACCACATGGGCAGAGCCTATAGCTAATTTTACCGGAATGGACGCTAAGACCACAGCCACTCCACTGGGGATTCTTAAAGAGCAGGGGCTGGATAAACTGTTAGAGGTATTTGGCAGCAAAATGCACCTGTATTCGGAGCTTTTATTGGGTCACAGGGCTGGGTCGCTTGGTGAGACTTCGGTGATAGCGATACTAATAGGTGCGGCATTTTTACTCCTGCGAGGTTACATTACGCTAAGAATACCGGCGGCTTTTTTAGCCGCGGTAGCGGCAGGAGCCTGGGTGTTTGGCGGAAAACAGGGGATATTCACTGGTGACCCATTGGTGCATGTTCTTAGCGGAGGCCTTATGCTCGGCGCTTTTTATATGGCAACGGATTATGTCACCTGCCCAACCACTAAGAAGGGGCAAATGCTCTTTGGCGCTGGATGCGGTTTGCTTACTATTTTAATCAGGCTTAAGGCGGGATACCCGGAGGGTGTTATGTTTTCAATTTTAATTATGAACTGTTTCACTCCTCTTATTGACAGGGGTTTTCGTACAGAAGTATTCGGAGCAAAGAAGAAGGCTTAAAACATATGAATACAAAAGAAATAATAAAAATAACGATTAATCTGCTGATAATCTATATAGTGGGCGGCGTCCTTCTTGCCGGAGTGTATGCCAAGACCTCGCCTCTGATATTTCAGGCAAATGAAAAAGAAAAAAAAGAAGCCCTTCAGCGGATGATGCCAGAGGCCGATAAAATTGAGAAACTTGGCGATTGGCATCCGCACGAAAAACACGCTGAATACTTTGTAGCTAAAAAAGATGGAAAAGTGCTTGGCTATGTCGTTCAGGCATTTGGTAAAGGATATTCAAGCTACATAAACATTTTGTTTTCAGTTGGAGAGGATTTCGTTATAAAAAATATGGACATACTTAAGCAAGCTGAAACACCAGGCCTTGGTGATGAGGTTAGTGCTGAGTCGTTTATGAAGCAATTTCCCGGTAAGAAATTAGATACATTAAAGGTAGTTAAAGAAGAAACTAAAGAATACGTGCAGGCAATAACGGGAGCAACCATATCATCTAGGGCAGTAACAGAAGATGGGGTTAAAAAAGGCCTTGAGTTTTTGCAGGGAGCTCTCAAAGGAGACGGCGGTCATGGAGATGCAAAGCCAACAGAAGAGCACTAATTACTGGAGTCTGCTTTTAATCGGCGTTTTCAAAGAAAATGCCATATTCAGGCTTGCGATAAGCTTGTGCCCTGCAATAGCGGTTACGACGGGGTTAAAGACCGGTACGCTTATGGGCATAGCGGTTGTGTTTGTAACCGTAATGGTTAATATAACTGTCTCGGCTATCAGGGCGTTTATTCATCCTAAAATAAGAATACCGGTTTTTATGCTGATAATATCAGGCTGGGTCACGGTGGCAGACCTTTCTATGGCAGCTTTTGCCCGGGATGCTTACAAGCAGATGGGGCTATACATACAGTTGATAGTTGCCTTTGCCTCGATTCTTACCAGGGCTGAGGTGTTTGCCAGTAAACGCAGTGTTGTGCCGTCTTTTTTTGACGGTATAGGCAGTGGTATCGGATTTATGTTTGCCTTGATTTGTATAAGTTTCTTCAGGGAACTCCTTGGCAAGGGGGCTCTTTGGGGAGTGGATATAATACATGCAAAACCGCTTTTAATAATGCTCCTGCCCACGGGCGGCTTTATAGCAACCGGTATTTTAATGGGATTTTTTAACTGGATAGATATTAGGTTCTATGGCGGAAAGGGAGCAGGGGGCGCTGGTGGTCATTAATTTTATTGAGACTTACAAAGGTTTCAGAAAGTGGAGGGCTATGTAGTGGACAAAGAGTTCATGAAATTATTTGAAATATTTATAGCTTCGGCTTTGATAAATAACTTTGTTTTTACCCGGTTTTTGGGTCTGTGTATATTTTTTGGAGTGACAAAGAAGGTTGAGACGGCAGTGGGAATGAGTATAACCTTTACATCGGTTATGATGGTGTCGGCTGCGCTTAGCTGGCTTGTTTTTAACTACATCATGGTACCGCTTGATCTTACTTTTCTGAAGATTGTTATATTTATTGGAATAATAGCCTCATTTGTACAGGCCTCAGATACGATAATGAGAAAGATAAGCCCTGGGCTTTACTATAAGCTTGGCGTCTATCTTGCCTTGATTTCAACAAACTGCATAATCCTTGCTGTACCTTTAATAAATGCAGGAGATAAGTACAATTTCATAGAGGCTATAACTTTGGGGCTTGGTTCGGGGCTTGGATTTGCTTTGGCACTCATAATTATGGCAAGTATAAGAGAGAAACTGGAGCTTGCAAATGTGCCGAGACCATTTCAGGGACTCCCAATCGCGTTTGTGACAACAGGGCTGATAGCACTGGCATTTTTAGGATTTTCCGGTATAATAACACAATAAGATGATAGAGACATTGACACATATAACTGGATTTGTATCTGAGATAACTCAACTTCTTAATGGTTTTGGAGTAGGGAATTTGATACATCACCTTCCCTTGCCCCATGTTGGAGTGGGTGGAGGAGTTGAGGCAAAAGAGAGCGTAGATGTTGTTTCAACGATCAAATTTACAATTATATTTGTAGCCGGAATAGGTGCAATATTTGGGTTAGGGTTGGCATTTGCAGCTAAGAAGTTTTCTGTAAAAATGGATCCAAAGGTAGAGCAAGTGAGGGATATTTTAGCTGGAGCACAGTGCGGCGGTTGCGGCTTTGCCGGATGTCAGCAGTATGCTGAGGCTGTGGTGGAGCGCCCTGAGGTGTCCTCAACGCTTTGCACCCCTGGGGGTGCTCATGTGGCAGAGCTCGTTGCCTTGATAACCGGAAAGAAGGCGGAAATAACTGAGCCTAAGTATTCAACGATTATGTGTCAGGGCGGGTTAAGTAAAGCCATAAAGAAGTTTAATTACGAGGGGGTGAAGGACTGCCGGGCTGCTGTGCTGGCAGGAGGCGGCGATAAGTCTTGTGCTTATGGCTGTTTGGGTTACGGCACCTGTACGACAGTCTGTCCTTTTGATGCAATACACATGGGGTCAGATGCTCTCCCTGTAGTAGATAGGACAAAGTGTACTGGGTGTGGTCTGTGTGCGTTGGCCTGTCCCAAAAAAGTGATTGAGATACTTCCGGGCAGTAAGGCTGTACAAACTGCTTGCCACAGTAAAGATCGTGGCACTGATACAAGGAAATCGTGTCAGATAGGTTGTATTGCCTGCGGAATGTGTGAAAAGGTTTGTCCATTTAATGCTGCAGAGGTAAAAGATAATCTCTCCCGCATCAATATAGATAAGTGTAAGGTTTGTGGTCTATGTGTAATAAAGTGTCCGACTAAAGCAATTGTTGATTTTTTACCTGCAAGACCTAAGGCATTTATAGTTGAAAGCAAGTGTATAGGCTGCAATATGTGTATGAAGGTCTGTCCGGTAAATGCTGCACACGGGCAATTAAAGCAAAAGCACTCGATTGATGTAGCAAAATGTATTGGCTGTGGCATATGCACTGCGAAATGTCCGGTACAGGCTATCGAGGGTACCTTTAATTTCAAAGAAGTCTTTGAAAAAGCTCAACAAAAAAAGAAGGCTAATACAGAGGTAAGCTCTACTTAGCCAGTGTCTGCTTATTAATGCCGATTTTTCCTGGCGGCTTTCTTTAAAAACCATTAGACCAACCTATTACGGGTTGTTTTCTTATTTAAGAGGGAGATAAACATGGCTCAGGTAAAAATGGGTGATAAGGTGCGTGTGCACTATAAAGGATACTTAAATGATGGCAGTGTGTTTGACAGCTCATTAGAGAGAGAACCCATGGAGTTTACAATGGGGCAGGGGATGTTGATAGCTGGTTTTGAAAATGGAGTTCTTGGAATGAACGAGGGTGATACTAAAACGGTTAAAATTTCACCCGAAGATGGATACGGCCCTTACAGAGACGATATGGTGCTTGTAGTAGAAAAGTCGCAGGTACCACCAAATATAAATCCTTATCCTGGGATGGTACTACAAGTTCGCTCCAATGATGGCTCAAGTGTCAATGTGACGATTGCAGAGATTGCCGAAACATCAGTCACTCTTGACGGAAACCACCCCCTTGCTGGTAAAGAGCTGAATTTTGATATAACTTTGGTACAAGTTATTTAATAATACTGCTCCTTCACTCTGGCAGGTTGTTTCACGCCTGCCTTAAATTAGCTATTATGTGAAGGAAATGTTTGTTTTACTTATATATATATTCTTATTAATAAGACTTGTTATTATAGGATTCTGCGAGTCAATCCATTCCCTCAGTAGTATAGTTATCAAAAAAACCGTCTTTATCAAGCGATATAGTTACTGATATTTTTTTGATTTGCTTCAAAAAAGTGTGTATATGTATTGGTCTTATTGTATAACCTATTATCTTATTACCTTCTGTTATTGCTTTCCAGACAAAATATTTTGTGTAATAAGCAAAATAATCTTTCAGTTCATCGGTTGTAAATTTATGCTCCTTCTTTAGCTTTACTAAGTCATTTATTAATTTTGGGATATAAGTATTGTTTATTCGATCTACTTTAAAAAAGTTTATTAAAGCCACTACTGTAAATAATAAAAAGAAGAAATTAATTATATCGAAAACTATCTTTGAATAACATGTTTCGATAAATGTTAAAAAAATATGATCGCTCACTAAAATGTTACGCATTATGCCACCCCAATAAGACGCAAATGGTGTTACAATAAAATTAAGCCAAAGAGGAGACGCATTTGATTTTAATTCATTAAGCATATTTTTTCTCCGTACTCATAATTATGTAATTTGCTAATTCTTGTGGCTTCTCGACAGGAATTGCGTGACCACAATCCGGGATTGTAAAAAGTTCTATAGATGGATATCTAAGTTTTAAATCATTAAAATATTCCAACGGGCTTACTTGATCATTCCCCCCACATATAAATTGTAATTTATGGTGTAGTTTCTGGTAATATTGTTCATCGTCAAATGATAATGCAGCTCTCTTTATTCTGTTTAATCTTGGAATGTTATCTCTTGAAGTAATATTTTCCCATAACTTTTCATATGTATTCCTCTGATTTTTAGTAAGTTTGTTGGGGTAGTGAAAAATTCTGCTTAATTCTTGTGCAAAAGTTGTAAGTTTTAAGCCCATACCTGGAATGCTTGTTTTAGCATATGATGCAACAAGAATAATTTTTGAATAATTTTCACCAAGAGAAAGAGCTATAGAGCCACCTAAAGAGTTTCCGACAACGATAGTATCCTCATTTAAAAAATTGTTGGGTATATTATTTAGAATATTTGCTGCAAGATCGGGGATTGATGAGAAATTGCTATTGAAATAGTGAATTTCAGGGATAAAACATTTATGTCCGCATTCCTTTAAAATATAAGAGGTTTCCACCCAGTTAGTTGGGTCACCTGCAAGTCCATGTAACAATAAGAATTTCATATTACCTTCCAATTACAGTCTATAAATACATATTGTTAGAGTTAAGAGTTCTATATTGTTTTGAATTGCAATTCTTATGCCAAGTTTAACACTTATATAACGTCATGAAAAATAAAGATTAATAGTAAGTGATTCACAAATTATGTGTAAATTATGACACAATATGTGTAATATTTCACACATGTTGTGGTTTATCAGGCAAATTAATTTTGTTTTTCAGTTTAAGGCTTTATAGAGTCTATTAATTATGTTTATTCTAGACAGGTTTATAAATTTTTTGATTAAAGATAGAGATAGATAAGCACGCCGTAATTTGATATTGCAAGCTTATTCCGTGTATAATGATAAGCAATATGAGCAGGCAGAGCAAGGTGTTTTTGTTAAAAGTACCGGATTGGCCTACCGGTGTTTTGATAACAATTATTTTCATCTCGTTGTATTTAGCCGGTTGGGGTCTTTTTAAAACTGTAGATTTTAAACTTTATAATTTCAGCAGTCTGTTAAGAACAAAGAAGTTAATCACACCTGCCAGAGTAATAATCGTTGGTATTGATAACGAGAGCATTGAAAAATTGGGACGCTGGCCGTGGCAGGGAACCCTGATAGCTGACGCCATAAATAAGCTCAGCAGCTACGGAGTAAGAGTAATCGGGCTTAATCTGATATTTTCTGAAAGTGACGTAAACCGAGGTCTTACCGTTATCCGTAAACTGAGGCAAAAGATAGAGAGCGACCCTGCTGCCACTGATGATAAAAAAGTTATGGAAATCCACGATTCCCTTCTTGAGGCTGAGCTGTCACTGGATAACGATGCCACTCTTTCTAAAGCCATAGGGGATGCTAAAAATGTGGTTTTACCACTTATGTTTTCCTTAGACAAGACTACTGCCAAGCAAAAAGGAAAAATTCCGCTCTACCTTGAAAATAACTCCTTAAAGTCATCTTTTAAAAAAAGCTATCACATTGCCTATGATGTGCTGTCACCAATCGATGATTTCGCTATTAAGGCCTCTGCCATTGGCCACCTAAACTTGTTAACGTCAAGTGACGGTGTTGTCAGAAAAGAACCTGTGCTGATTTACTATAAAGAGCATCTGTTTCCCTCTTTCGCTCTTCAATTGGCACTAAAATATCTTCGCTATGACATAAGGGATGCAAAAGTTGGCAAATACCTGCAAATCAAAGAGCTGAAGATTCCTGTTAACGCAAAAAATGAGGTATTTATCAGCTATAACGGAAAACGCACTACTTTTCCTTATTATTCATTTATTAATATTATGAGCGGCAAGAATTTATCTGCCGCTGAGTTTAAAGACAAGATCGTTATAATAGGAACTATTGCCCCCACTATAAGCCCACCTGTTTTAACCCCTCTGAACACTAAAATTCCTGTCATTGAAATAATGGCAAATATGGTTGAAAACATTTTAAACAGCAATTACATAGTAAGACCTGGATGGTTTGTGTATGCTGAAGTTGCCTTGATGGTGATATTTGGTCTTTTTGTTTCCTTTGCCATTCCACGTATGAAAGTTGCTATGGTTGGGATAATAACAGCAGCAGCACTTATAGGAACAATCGGAGCCGGCATCTTTTTATTGTCATACTATGGGTATTGGCTTAAGGTATCATCCCCAGTAGCGTTACTTTTTGTTGGCTATGCAGTTATGGTGTCAAGGCGTTTTCTTATAACGAAACCCGTAGAGGAAATAAAAACTGAGGAAAGTGTTGAAACTAATAAGATGCTCAGCCTTTCATTTCATGGTCAGGGACAGTTGGATATGGCCTTTGAGAAACTCAAAGGATGTCCTGTAGCGGATATAGCAGTAAAGGAGCAACTGTATAGTCTTGGACTCGATTTTGAGAAAAAACGCTTGTTTAACAAAGCAATAGATGTGTATGAACATATTTTAACTGGGGGAGCGTATAGGGATTTAGATGAAAAAATAAAGAGGCTACAAACTCCAGGGGACACAGTTATGCTAACTCCAAAACGTATGGATGCCACTGTGATAATGGAAAGCGCTGAGAAAAAACCTACTATTGGCCGGTATCAACTGCTAAGAGAGCTTGGCCGTGGAGCTATGGGTGTAGTATATCACGGCAAGGACCCTGTTATTAACCGTGAGGTGGCAATAAAGACCCTCAAATACGACGAAATAGAGGAGGATCAGATAGAGGATGTAAAGCAACGTTTTTTGAAAGAAGCTGAGGCTGCCGGCAAACTGTCACACCCTAATATTGTTAAAATCTACGATGTTGGAGATGATAAAGACGAATCGTTTATGGCGATGGAGCTTCTATCCGGAGGCGACCTTACAAGGTTTTGCCAGCAAAGTACGAGACTGCCCTTTGGTGAGGTTTTAGCAATCGTCTCCGGTGTTGCCGATGCGCTTGACTACGCACACTCAAACGGGGTTGTGCACAGAGATATAAAACCAGCTAATATAATGCTGTTAGAGAATAAGGAGATTCGTGTAACTGATTTTGGGATAGCACGCGTTATGGAAAATTCAAAAACTGTAACCGGTATGGTTATGGGAACTCCGAGTTATATGTCTCCGGAGCAGATAGCAGGAAAAAAAGTGGATGGAAGGTCAGACTTATTTTCCCTTGGAGTTGTGTTTTATGAGCTTCTTACCGGTGAAAAGCCCTTTAAGGGCGACAGCATTGCCACACTGATGTACAATATTACATCCTCTGAGCCCGTTCCGATTATTGAATTAGACCGCAGAATCCCATCCTGTATTGTTCAGATAATAAGCAAACTGCTCATTAAAAAACCTGAAGGACGCTATCAAACAGGCAGAGATTTTATTGAAGACCTCAATCAATGTAAGAAAACAATCATTGCAAAACAACGGGCAAAAGCCGCCACACAGCCGCCACCCTCAGCTCCGCGTAACATCAAACCGTGATTTTTTAAAGGCTTACTTTATAAATAAGGAATTATAAAACTCAATAGTACGGGTATCCAGGTTTTGTTTGTACTTTTCAAAATACTCCTTATTCCAATTCTAATTCATAAGTGCATTAATAATCCAAGGCCAAGCAACAATAGTGACCCTGCTTATTAGACAGGGTGGGTTTAAGTGGAATGACAGCGTCCCTCCCCTTACTTATTTTACAACTGACCCAGCGGGCAGTTCACCATCCGGTGTTACGAGTTTCAGAGAATCGCCCTCCGAGGCGGCAAGAACCATTCCATGAGATTCAACGCCCATGAGCTTTGCAGGCTTTAGATTTGCTACGACTATTACAGTTTTCCCAACAAGCTCTTCAGCTGTGTAGTGCTTGCCAATACCTGCTACTACCTGCCGTAACTCACCGGTATCCACACTAAGTTTTATTAGTTTATTGGATTTTGGTACAGGCTCTGCAGATAATATCTTTCCGACTTTAAGTTTAACCTTTGCAAAATCATCTATGCTTATAAGCTCATCCGTTTTCTCTTCAACCACTGTTGTTGTGCTTTTTTCTTCTACCACTTTTTCTTTCCTTTCGTTTTCTATTTTTGGAAACAACTGTTCTATAGTAGTTACAACTGTACCGGCTTTAAGCGTACCCCATTTTAATTTCTCATGAATATTTCTTTCAGAGCTGAGCGGTTCTCCTATTATATGGCTGTAAAGACGCTCCCCAAACTTTGGCATAAAAGGATACAAATACACCGAAATAAAACGTATTCCCTCAACCAGTGAGTACATTACAACAGCAAGCTTCTGTGCCGTGTTTGTGTCTTTAGCAAGCGCCCATGGCTTATTTGAATCAATGTACTTATTTAAGAAGGAGACAAGTTCCCACACTGCATCAAGTGCTTTATTAAATGAAAGCAATTTTAAGTGCTCTTTCAGACGCTCTGAAATTCCCTCGGCAAGCTCCTTTAGCTCAATATCAAACTCAGTAGTCTCAGGGACTATCCCATTAAAATATTTACTCAGCATGGCAAATGACCTGTTAACCAGATTTCCGAGATCGTTTGCCAACTCGGTGTCAAATCTCTTAATGAGGGCGGTTTCTGAGTAGTCGCCGTCAAGCCCAAACGTTACCTCCCGCATCAGAAAGTACCTGAAAGCATCCACGCCGTAAGTTTTCGTGACCGCAAGCGGATCAACCACGTTACCGACAGACTTGGACATTTTCTTGCCGTCAATTGTCCACCAACCGTGAGCAAAAATCATCTCAGGCATTGGAAGTTTTAATGCCATTAGCATTGCAGGCCAATAAACGGCATGAGTTGTAACGATGTCTTTCCCTACGATATGGCAGTCAGCAGGCCACCAGTAGGTTTGCTTATGCTCTTTAGCCAGATAGCCGGTTGCCGAGTAATAGTTAAGCAGGGCATCAAACCAGACGTATGTTACATAGCTCTCGTCAAATGGCAACGGAATGCCCCATGAAAGCCTCTTTTTAGGCCTTGAGATACACAAATCTCCAAGAGGATTAGATCTCAAAAAGCCTAGCACCTCATTTTTTCGCGTTTCAGGCCTTATGAAGCCGGAATTTTTATTGATATGTTCTATCAGTCTGTCCTGATATTTAGACATGAGGAAAAAGTAATTGTCTTCTTTTATTGTTTCAACCGGTCTTGAGCAGTCAGGGCAGTTGCCATCTATAACCTCCTTATCTGTCCAGAACCGCTCATCATGAGTGCAGTATGAGCCCTCATATGTGCGCTTCACTATTTCACCGCAGTTGTAAAGTCTCTGCAGCATCTCCCTGACCGTGTCTATGTGGTCTTTATCGGTGGTTCTTATAAAAGCATCATTAGTGATATCTAAAGCCGTCCAAAGTTTTTTGAAGTTAGTACACATTATGTCTGTGTGGTCTTTGGGAGAGACACCGCGTAGTTCTGCCGCCTGAAGCACTTTCTGGCCATGTTCGTCTGTACCGGTCAGGAAAAACACATCGGCTCCCGCCATGCGGTGGAATCTTGCCGCAATATCGGCTGCCACTGTGGTATAGGCATGCCCAATGTGCGGGATGTCGTTTACATAGTAGATAGGAGTTGTTATGTAAAATCTATCCGGCATAAGAGTTTATCTCCAATTTTTATTCAGTTTTTGGCGGTATTTTCTTGTGTTTTTTAAAGTGAAATTTCTTTTTTCTCTCCGCATTATCCTGCTGTCCGTTGCTCTGAGCTGGAGTTACTGCTGCCCCTTCTTGTGAAGAGGCTGTCTCTGCTGTGTCTGTGCCTACAGGTTTTGAGTGTGGAACCTTTTTATGAAATCTTCTTTTGTTAGGGTCAAAGCGCTTTTGTTCCTGAACTCTGCCTGCAGCAGGTTTTTGTTCCATATATGGCTTTGCCGCTTCTTTGTTGGAGGGTGATGTTTGCTCTGACGGTTGCTGCTCTGCGTCAACCTCCTGCTGGTTGCCTTTATTATATTTATGCGGCGGTGTTTCTGGTTTTATTTTTTTTTCTAAAAAAGCAAGTATCGAGGCATCTTCTATGGTCTCTGTGGAAAGACTTTTTCCGTCAATCACAGCAGTTATTCCTGTTGTGCCATCATCCCGAAGCTCGATAACGTCTCCGGTTGGCTCTGCTCCGCTATCTACCTCAAATCCAAGACAACACATCAACCGCCCACAAAGACCGGAGAGCTTTCCAGGGTTTAGCACCAAATCCTGACTTTTAGCCATCCGTATGGAAATAGGGGCAAAACTGGAAAGAAATGAGTTACAGCAGACCTCACGGCCGCATATGCCAAGACCGCCTATCACCTTTGTCTCATCCCTGACCCCAATCTGGCGCATCTCTATCCGGGTTCTAAAGCGCGATGCAAGGTCTTTTACCAGCTCTCTGAAATCAATCCGCCCGTCTGCCGTAAAATAAAACACTATCCGCTTTCTGTCAAGAGTTGACTCCGTAAGCACAAGCTTCATAGGAAGCTCACGCGCTATAATTCGTTGTTGGCAATACTCTCTTGCCTCTTTCTCTATGCTGTCATTGTCAGCTTTTGCCTTTAAATCCTCCTCAGTAGCGCTTCTTAGCACTTTTTTGAGTTCCTTTTGAGGATTCTCCACACTCTTTGTCTCTGTCACCACACTTCCTATTGCAAGACCGAAGTTTGACTCCACTACGACCAACTCACCTATTGATACCGGCACAGCATCCACTTCGTAGTCATAAATCTTTCCGCATTTTTTGAAACGTATTCCTATCACATCAGGCATTTTATATCAACTCCTTATAAACCTGCGTCTGTTTTGATAAAGCACCTAAAACCGAATAGACATAGTTAAAGGTAACACCAACATTAAGATTAAGTACAAAGTAATTAGACAACTCAAGAAGCTTTTGAAAAGTGTCCAACACCCTGTCTGTATCCACTTGGGCACTGAGTTTAACAAGTTGTTCTCTCATATCAGCGTTAACCACGTATGGGGAGTTCACATCGCATTTCAGAATGGAAATGTCTCTGAGAAAAACCAGTGCAGACTGTAACCACTTAAGCATATCGTCTCTGGACTTAAGCGTTTCATGTTTGGAAATTGGTTTTTGAGTACCGGTAAACATCTTAGAAAAAATCAAATAGTCGTTGTTTCTTTTTGGCACAATGTTGGCATCAAGGGCTTTTCCGATGTCTCCCTGAGAGAGTCTGAGCTGGATATCATCTGGGTGCTTACCTGCCTCAGATGCAACCTTTAGCATATCAGATGGGTTTAGCGGACAAAAGGGGATTTTCAGACACCTTGAGCGTATGGTGTCAGGCAGTGCCTCCTCTTTTGAGGTTATGAGCACTATCACGCACCCTGCTGGCGGTTCCTCAAGGGTCTTTAAAAAAGCGTTAGCCGATGCATCATTCATCATATCGGCATTTTCCACTATGAGACACTTCTGAGCCCATTGCATAGAGGTTGTGGCTAAAAAGTTCTCTATTTCCCTTATTTCCTCAATCTTTATAATACTTTCATTAAAGGCTGTTACTTTTAAGTCAGGATGAACCCGTTTATCCACATTAACGCACGAGGAACAAGTGCCGCAGAAATCCACAGGCCCTTTGACTTTGCAATTCATTGACTTTAAAAAGGCAAAAGCTGCAAAAGATTTTCCTGTCCCAGCAGGACCGTAAAATAGAAAGGATGACGCCACCTTTCCGCTTTTTAGCATAGAGGTAAGCATATATGCGGCTCTTTCATGTCCTATAAGACCAAGCGGCATTCTATCGACTAACTTCGTTGGCATCGTCAAAAGCTCCTCAACGTACTAAAAGTACGCCTGCGTCGCTTTCTCCTTGCCGCCTTGTTATCCTTCAGACTGCTACTTGGTATAAAATACCCTAAAGGCAATTGCACCTCTCCTTTATAGTCTCCACAATACGTTTGGTAAGTGTTTCAACGGGGAATGCACCATCAAGAACTTTAAACCTGCGCGATTCTGCTTTGGATAAATCAAGGAAACCCTCCCGTACTCTTTCGTGAAACAATAACTCCTCCATTTCAAGTCTGTCCGCTGTTGATGCCGCCTTTTTCCTGTTTAGCCCTATAGAAACGTCAAGGTCTATGACAATTGTAAGGTCGGGTTTAAATCCCTTTAGTAAGAGTGCATCAAGCTGCCTGATAAGTTCAGGGTTTATGCCGCGCCCATAGGACTGGTAGGCAAAGGTGGAATCGCAGAATCTATCCGTAATAACGTAAGCACCGCGCCGTAAAGCCGGTTGTATCACCTCTGCCACGTGCTGAGCGCGTGCTGCGTAAAAGAGCATCAGCTCTGTAATTGGCGACATGTTGACGGTTTTTGGACTAAGGAGGATTTCCCTTATTTTCATACCGATTTCGGTTCCCCCGGGCTCAAACGTTTCCACGACATCCAAACCGTTTTCTCTCCTCAGAGCCTCAGCAACCAACTTAACCTGTGTTGATTTACCGGAGCCGTCAGTGCCCTCAATTGATATAAACACGCCTGCCATTAGTTTCCATAAGTTTCTACAAGATGCCCCTTTAATGCCTTAAGCAGTCTAAAAACCTTTTCAGCCTCAGGGACAGTTAGAGCGCCGGTGCCGCATGAGGGGGTCAGCATCAGATGTGACAACATCAGGTCTCTATCCACATGTTTAGACAGAGATTTTAATCTCTCGTCAAATTTCTTGATTATGCTGCTTTCATCCTCGTAGTTGATAAAGTTTGTAGTGGGTACCATGCCCCACGCTAGAGTGCCGCCTTCTGAGAGATATTTTGTAATTCTTTTGTGATACATTGCAATAGTGTCAAAGAAGGCATAAGAGTCAAAATTAACAATATCAGGCTTTGCGTCAAAGACAATATCCCAGTCGCACTTGCCGCAGGTGTGAATACCGGCTATTGCGCCGGCTGACTGAACACCGGTTACTATTTCTGTTATAAGCCTGCCTGCCTCCTCGGTTGAAACACCAAGGTAGGCGCTGCTGCCTATTGCCGCAAAAATAGGCTCATCTATAAATATTACCACATTATCCGCAAACTCTTTTAAGATATCCACCTGCCACTTGACTTTCCCAACAAGCAGCATAAGGGCTATTTCTCTTAACTCCTCGTCAAAGAACAGAAACCTCCCCTCCTCGTCTTTTATTCCCAGAGTAAAAGTAAGGGGGCCTGTCACATGCCCTTTCAGAGTGTTAAACCGCTCTTTCGTTTTTAATAATCCAATCATCTTGTGAAAACCGGCAGCATTATTCTCAGAGATGGCAACAGAGGGGTTTTCCGAGTATTTTTCGTAAAAAGTATTTAATTCATCCTGCGACTTTCGTTTTATAATGTATTGTTCTTTAACAGCGTCAATTTCAAGAAAAGGCAGCCCCTCTGAGTACTGGGCAACCATAGTTTCCATAAACGAGGTCTGCGGTAACTGAGGCCAAAACGGTATATCAAAGCTGTTTAATACTAAAGAGCACCCATCCGTTGCGTTGTTATGAGGCAAACTCCCTATTCCTGTTGTTAAAAACCTTGTTAGCATTGTGTCTTAAATGATAACTTATTTTGTCTTTAAGATTCAACTCCGATAATTCTTATCTTTAAAATATGGTTATTTTTCATTATAGTTGGGTAGTGGATAATTGTATTTTCCTTAAACCGCTATGTAATTCTAATCCATTAGTGCATTAATAATCCAAGGCCATGCAACAATAGAGAGCACCCGTTCTTTATTATTTTATAGGTCAAACAATGATTTTTCCAACTCGATTATGCCTCTCTTGTATACATGCACCTCCACTTTTTATAAATTGTGTACGCAAACGACATGCCAACCTTTTGATACACCTATGTTCGACGCCGTTTGCTCTATTGAAAATCCATATTCCAGAGGCAATACTATCGCTTGTGCTTGCTTGAAGTCTCCTACCGTTTTAGCCTTTGTTAAAATCTCTTTTGCATGTTCCGACTGGTTACAACCTTTAGACTTTCTTGACATATACTTACATCTTTTTGACAAGTTTATTATTACATGTTTGAATTAGAATTGGAATTAGACCACACAGTTATGGGCAGCGCTATCACTCTGCTGTCTTTTGACGTTTCTCTAATCTTTCAGTATAAAAGGGGTTGGCATAAAAGTGACTATGAAAATAAGTAAGGATAAGACCGCAATTTTTTTTCTTGAGGGATCAAGAGGCACATCAGAAAAATAAACAGGCGGGTGATGTAGCCCAAGCATAACCATCAGAAAAGCCCACATAAGCCACCCCTCCCAATAAAAAACACCAATACAGGCTAACGCTGCCACCACCACTTTTGATGCCCACTTATGCCCGACATCTGTCACTGCGTATGCAATGTGGCCGCCGTCAAGCTGCCCAACAGGAAGCAGATTTAACGAGGTTACAAATAGACCAATCCAGCCGGCAAATGCCACTGAGTTTAACATGATGTCCTCTCCGGCTGGGGGTGTGCCAAGTATGAGTTTTGATAAAAATGAAAACAATAAGGAATCGCCAAGAGTAATCCCATGACTCCCTGCAGTTTCCACAATTTTTGAGCCCATAAGTCCAATAATTGTGGCTGCCACGGAGAAAATAAATCCGATTACCGGCCCTGAGGCTCCGATGTCAAGCAGCGCTGTGCGCGTTTGTATGGGTGATTTCATCTTTATAAATGCCCCAAAGGTACCAAATATGGATGGTGCAGGGATGAAGTACGGAGGCGTTGCCTGTGTGTTATGTTTAACTGAGGATACATAGTGACCGAGCTCGTGAGAAAGAAGTATCCCCAAAAGAGTTAAGGCAAACGGCAGCCCCTCATAAAACCTCTCTGGTGATTTCAGCGGGTCTATCCCCTTTTGAAACATACCGGCAACTATCGTTGACAAAAGCGTCAGAAAAAAAAGTATCAAGTGCAGAGGCGTTATTTTTTGCACATGGGTAACTACTCTCATAATCTATACCTTACTAATCATGAATTTTCCCCGTCAAATCATACTCACTGGCATCGATTATTGTTACATTTATAAAATTTGATAAAGTGTCTGTATCAACTTTTTCATCACCATGTAACTCTATAATAACATTTCCATCTATTTCAGGAGCATGTCTTTGCAGCCGTCCTATAAGGATGCCCTCTCCTGCCTCGTCAATTAATGCAGGGTAAGTGCCGCCGATTAACTTAAGATTTTTCTCATAAGATATCTTTGCCTGAAGCATCATTATATCATCAATGCGTTTTTTCATGGTTTTTTCGGATACCTTCTTTGCCATGTTAAATGACCGTGTACCCTCCTCATCAGAATACGAAAACACGCCGACGTGACAAAATTGCGCTTCATTGACAAAAGACATAAGTGCACTAAAATCACGATGGGTCTCACCAGGGTGCCCCACGATGAAGGTTGTCCGAAAAACAGCGTCAGGAATCTCTGAACGAATTTTCCCGATGAGTTTTAAGTGCTGCCCACTGTCTCCGCTGCGTCCCATAGCTTTAAGAATCCGCCCCTCAGAGTGTTGAAACGGAATGTCAAAATATTTCAACACTTTCTCCTCATCCCTCACACACGCTATAAGTTCATCGTTTATAGAGGCCGGATAAAGATACAGAAGACGTATCCAAAAATCACCGCTTAGTGCCGCAACTTTTCTTATCAAATCGCTAAGCGATGAACCTGTGTCAGCACCATACGATGTAAGGTCTTGCGCTACAAAAATTAACTCTCTCTTTCCGGCCTCTATTTGCACTTTGGCTTTTTGTACAATTTCCTCTATTGGAAAACTTCTGAAGCCACCCCTTATTGAGGGTATCACACAGAATGAGCATTTGCGGTTACATCCCTCGGCTGCTTTTAAATAGGCATAGGGCAAACGGGAGATGTTTCGTGGTTTCTCTGCAGTTAACTGTTCTTTGGTGAGGGTCTCCTTAAAATACCTGACTATTTCCTCATCTTTCCCCACTCCCCAGATAGCATCAATTTCAGGGATTTCTGCCATTAACTCATCCTTATACCTCTCAGCGAGACAGCCAAAGACGAGAATTTTTTTGTTGCCTGCCTTTTCTGCCGTTAGTGAGAGAATTTCGTTTATGGACTCCTGTTTGGCACTTTCGATAAACCCGCAGGTATTAATGATTACAAAAGAGGCATCCTTGACAGAGCTTACCGTCTGTATGCCTTGTTTATGAAGGAGGTTCTCCAGATTTTCAGAATCCACCTTGTTTTTTGGACAGCCCAGAGTGACTATTAAGGCAGCAGGAGCAGACATCCTTTATTTGTCATCAGGCAGTAAGTTTGCCCTAACCGGTTTAGATTTAGCTCTAAGCTTAAGTATGTGATATAAAATGGCATAACTAATAACACCAACAAGCACTGACAATACCGTGTTGCCTATGATAAACGGCCAAAGAAGCGACTCAAGCGTGTTTTCAATATTTGAGAGCGTTAAGCCTTTAAGATTAAAATCAGAAATAGAGGCAGTGCTGCCTGTTATTTTTATACCAAACCATGTGCCAAAGGTGTATATGGGAACTATTGTTACAGGATTTGACAGATACACGCCTGTTATTAAAGATGCCTTATTAAGCTTGAACGCCCACGCCGCTATCAAACCTAAAACGGTGTGAATACCATAAAGAGGTGAAAATCCGATAAAGACTCCGACCCCAAAAGACAGCGCTATTAGAAAAGGGGGATCATTAAGCCCTATCAGCTGTTTGCAAGCGTTTTTAATTTTTAAAATGATCATATCCACAGTCCTTAAGCTCTGTTTCGCATCCGTCATAAGATACAATTGTAACGCTGTTACCTTTTACAATATCTCCAATATACACTGCATCCGTAACACTGTCACAAGAGGAGCTGGTAAAAAGCAGTTCGTAGTCCTCACCTCCGCAAAGGCATAAGTCAAAAGGATTAAGCTTAAGGTATCTGCACAAAGCTGCCATTTCAACGGATATAGGCAGATTTTTTTCATAGATACGAGAGCCAACACCGCTTTCACCACAAAGCCGCCTTAGATCCATAGCAAGTCCGTCGCTTATATCCATCATGGAGCTCATATGCTCTGTTGAAGGGATTTGTTTAACGGTTGGCATAAGATGTCTTGTAATAAGCGGTTTTAAAGTATTCCACGGCACTGGGAAATCATCTGTAGTCTCTGAATTTTCTATGCGCACAACCTTTCCTAATTTCCTTAAGGCATGTAATCCAGCAGCTGAATCACCAAGGCAACCGGTAACATATACCTTGTCGCCTGATTTTGCTCCGTTTCTCATGACAGGAGTATTTTCGGCAACTCCTATTATGGTAGCGCTCAGTGCCAATCCAGACTGTGACGACGTTACATCTCCGCCAACCAGTGCAGTGTTATAAATATCCAGAGCACTTCTCATACCACTTAAAAACTCATCTATGTTAATAGAAACAGTCGATTGCGGGGGAATTGACAGTGACAACAGCATGTACAGAGGGCGTGCCCCCATAGCATATATATCACTTACGTTTACACTTACCAGTTTATACCCAA